>NZ_JBHMFS010000017.1:0-131140 GCF_051433165.1 Falsiroseomonas sp. E2-1-a4
TGATTTGGTCCCTAACCCAGCTTGCGGTCGTAGGTGATCCACATGGTCCGGGTCGCCAGCCGGTCATACACGCCGCGGCCGCGGTAATTGTCGTCCGCGGTGATCCAGCGGATCACGCCCCAGCCGCGCTGGCGGCCGATCTCGGCCAGCGCATCGATCAGTGCATCGGCGATTCGCCGCCCGCGCTGCGCCGGATCCACGAACAGATCGTCCAGGAATCCGCCAGTGCCGGCGGCCAGTGGCCGGGCGAAGGGGCGGTAATGCGCCAAGCCGATCGCCGTGCCGTCCGCATCCTCCGCCACCAGGGCTTTCACCTCATGCGCCGGGTCCATGATCCAGCCCCAGACGCGGGCGCGCATCTCCGCCGTCTGTTCCACCTTGTAGAAGGCCGCATAGCCGGCATAGAGCCGGTCCCAATCCGCGCGGTGGCGGGGGGCGAGGGGGGTGATGGTGAAACCGGTCATGCCTGGGTCTCCAGCTTGATGATCCCTGCCGCGGCGAGGCCGACGCAGATCGCGCCGACATGCATGGACTGGCCGATCAGGCCATGCTGGAGCGCCTCCAGCGCCTGCGCCACCGGCAGATGTTCCACGCTGATTAGTTCGGTCGGCTCCGGCGTCGCGGCGGCGACCAGGCGGAGGCCGGTGGCCAGCACGACATGCAGGCGGTTGGTCTGCATCGCCGGATTGGCGTGGCCGGCATACAGGTAGCGCCAGGTGCCGCCGCCATAGCCGGTCTCCTCCCGCAATTCACGCTGGGCGGCGGCGACCGGGTCGGCATCGGCCCGGTCGATCACCCCGCCGGGCAGTTCCAGGGACCAGGTCTGCGCGCCGTGCCGCCACTGGCGCACCATCACCAGGCGATGATCCTCCGTCAGCGCCACCACGACGCACCAATCGGGGTAGTCCAGCACATACCAGGGGGCGACCTCGACGCCCTGCTGGGTCCGCAGCCGGTCGGCGCGCAGACGGATCCAGCGGTCCTCGACCAGGATTTCGGAATGGGTGGTGGTCCAGGGGGGCGTGTCGATGTCCATGCCGCACCCTGGCGCGGCCGGGTGGCGGCCGGCAAGCCGTGCGGGCGCGCGACAGCCGTGCGTAACCAAGGTGCAACAGGCGGCGAAGACAGGGCATCGCAACCGCAAAGGCCTGCTGCCATGCATCGCCGTACCCTCCTGGCCCTGGCGCCGGCGCTGATGATCGGCTCCGCCCGCGCCGATGGCCTGCCGCGCTCCATCAACCACAAGGCCGGCGTGGCGCTGGATGGCTGGGACCCCGTGGCCTGGTTCACCGAAGGCCGGCCACGCCGCGGCAGCCCGGCCTTCTCCGCCGAACATGCGGGGGTGGCCTGGCATTTCGCCTCCGCCGCCCATCTGGCGCGGTTCCAGGCCGACCCGGCCGCGCATCTGCCGCGCTACGGCGGATTCTGTGCCTTCGGCGTGGCCCGCGGTTACAAGGTGGATATCGACCCCGAGGCATGGCACATCCGCAACGGCGTGCTGTACCTGAACTACGACCGAGGGGTGCAAAGGCAGTGGCAGCGGGATATCCCAGGCAACATCGCGCGCGCCGAGGCCAATTGGGCGCGTCTTGCGGAGCGCTGAGATGTCCTGCGCGGCGATGCAGGCCGGCCTGCTGCCGGCGCCGCTGGCCCGCATGACGGAGCGCGCGCGCCCGGCCGACCCGCGCCTGCTGCAGGAGATGCGCTGGGGCGGGCTGCTGGCGCAGGCGCAGGGAGGCGATGCCCGCGCCTACGACACCCTGCTGCGGGAAGTGACGCCGCGGCTGCGCCAACTGGCCCGCGCCCGCATCCGCGATGCGGCGGAGGTGGAGGATGCGGTGCAGGACGCGCTGATGACCATCCACGCGTTGCGCCACACCTACGACCCCGAGCGCCCCTTCGGCCCCTGGATGACCACCATCGCCACCCGCCGCGCCATCGACCGGCTGCGCCGCCGTGGCCGCGGTGCCGGCCGCGAATCGAACCTGGACGATCTGCCGGATTCCGCCGCCTCCGTGCCGCCGGTGGCGGAGGAGCGCATCGCGGCGCGCAATCTGCGTGAGGCCGTGTCCGAACTGCCGGAAAGCCAGCGCACGGCCCTGCGCCTGGCGAAGCTGGAGGATCTGTCGCTGGCCGAGGCGTCCGCCCGGTCCGGCCTCAGCATCGGGGCGCTGAAGGTGGCGACCCACCGCGCCATGCGGTCGCTCCGCCGCCGCTTCGGCGTGGGGGAAGAAGGGGAGGCCAAAGTAGGAGATGATCGTGCAGACCGATGAGCTGATCCGCCGCCTTGCGCGCGACGTGCCGCCGGTGCGCCGGGTGACGCCGCCAATGCGGGCGGCGCTGGGCTGGCTGGCCCTGGCGGCGACGGTGGTGGCGGCCGGCGTGCTGATCTCCGGCTTCCGGCACGATCTGGAACACCGGCTGATGCTGATGCATGAGCAGGTGAATCTGCTGGCGGCGCTGGCCACCGCCGCGGCGGCAGCCGTGGCCGCCTTCCACCTGGCGCTGCCCGACCGTTCCGATCGCTGGGCATTGCTGCCGCTGCCCTTTGCCATCTTCTGGATCTCTGGCCTCGGCTGGGGCTGCATCGCGGAATTCATCGAGCGCGGCTGGCCGGCGCTGGGCATCAGCTTCGCCTGCATGGGCTTCATCATCGGCTTCGGCGTGCCGCTGACGCTGGGCATGCTGTGGATGACACGGCACGCCGCCCGCATCCGCCCCGGCCCCGTCGCCTGGCTGGCGGGGCTGGCGGCGGCGGCGGTGGCCTCGGTCGGGCTGTCGCTGGTGCACCATCTGGAGGCCGCGGCGATGGTACTGATCTGGCATGGCGGGTCCGTGCTGGTGGTGATGCTGCTGTCGCGGCTGTGGGGCAGCCGCGCCATGCGCGCCATGTCCGCCTGAACGGCACACGGCCGAAAGCCGTCGCCCGCGCGGCCGTGATGCAACGGTGGCGGCCGCGGGCTGCTATGGCCGCTGTGCGCTGCCGAGACCGAATCGATGACCCTTGCCCAGACCAGCCTGCTCGCCATCCTGGCGGCCACCATCATCCTGTTCATCTGGGGCCGCTGGCGGCATGACGTGGTGGCGGTGGCGGCGCTTCTGGCCGCGGTCGCGGCGGGGCTGGTGGCGCCCGATGCGGCCTTTGCCGGGCTGGGGCATCCGGCCGTCGTCACCGTTGCCTGCATCCTGATTCTCAGCGCAGCGCTGCAGGCCAGCGGGGCGGTGGACTGGCTTTCCAGCGTCGCGGTGCCGCGCAAGGCCGGGCCCACGCTGACCATCGCGGCGCTGGCGGGCCTCGCCGCGCTGCTCTCGGCCTTCATGAACAATGTCGGCGCGCTGGCGCTGCTGATGCCGGTGGCGATTCCCGTGGCCGCGCGGCTTGGGCTTCCGCCGGGCCGGGTGCTGATGCCGCTCGCCTTCGGCTCCATCCTCGGCGGCATGACGACGCTGATCGGCACGCCGCCCAACCTCATCGTCTCCGGCTTTCGCGCACAGGCCGGCGGCGCGGGCAGCTTCGCGATGTTCGACTTCGCCCCGGTCGGCGTGGCAGTGGCCCTGGCCGGCCTCGCCTTCCTCGCGCTCGGCTGGCGCCTGGTGCCGTCGCGCAAGGTCAGCGGCGCGGAGGGCTTCGCCAGCGGGGCCTACCTGACGGAGGCGCGGGTGCCGGAAGGCGCCAAGGCCGCCGGCCTGACGCTGCGCGCGATCGAGGAAGCGCTGAAGGCCAGCGAAGCGCAGGTCATCAGCCTGTTACGCAACGAGCGCCGCATCGCCGCGCCGCATTTCTCGCGCGAGGTCAAGGCCGGCGACATCCTGGTGATCGAGGCGGAGCCTGAGGCGCTGACCGCGGCCCTCGCCGATCTCGGCCTGAAGCTGGAGGAGGAAGTGCGACCCGGCGAGGGCGCCGCGGAGGGCGCGAAGCCCGAGCCGGACAGCCCCGCCGCCGCGCTGCAATCGCCTGATGTGGTGCTGGCGGAATATGTGGTGCGGCCACTGGCCAAGATCGCCGGGCTTTCCGCCCGCGGCATCCGCCTGCGCCACCAGTTCGGCGTCAACCTGCTGGCCATCTCCCGCCGCGGGGTGCGGGAGACCGCGCGCCTGAACAGCATGGCGCTGCGGGAAGGCGACATGCTGCTGCTGCAGGGCTCGCCGGAGACGATGACGGAGTTTGCCCAGCAATTTGGCCTGGTGCCGCTGGCGCAACGGTCGCTGCGCCTGCCGGATGCGCGCCGCGCCGCGCTGGTGGGTGGCGTGATGCTGGCCGCCATCGCGGGCGCCGCCTTCGGCCTGGTGCCCGCCGCCATCGCCTTCGCGGCCGGCGTGCTGGCAGTGGTGCTGCTCGGCCAGGTGCCGGTGCGGCGGCTGTATGATGCGGTGGACTGGCCGGTGATCGTGCTGCTGGCCGCGCTGCTGCCGGTGGCGGAGGCGATGGCCACCACCGGCACCGCGGATCTGGTGGCCAACGCCATGCTGGCACCTGTCGCGCCCTACGGCCCGGTGGCGGCGCTGGTGCTGGTGCTGGTGGTGACCATGACGCTGTCGGACTTCATGAACAACGCCGGCACCGCCGCGGTGATGTGCCCGGTGGCGATCGGCACCGCCAGCCAGCTCGGTGTCGCCGCCGACCCGTTCCTGATGGCGGTGGCGATCGGCGCCTCCTGCGCCTTCCTGACGCCGATCGGGCACCAGAACAACACGCTGATCCTGGGGCCCGGCGGCTTCCGCTTCAGCGACTATTGGCGCCTTGGCCTGCCGCTGGAGATCCTGGTGGTGGCCGTGGCGGTGCCGGCGCTGCTGCTGTTCTGGCCGCTGTAGAGCGTGACGACTTGAGGTGGACTCACCGAAAAATCTGAATCACGCGCTCAGTTGCGCCTTATTCCGCGAGCGACATGCCGAGCGCCGGCTTCGCATCCGCCGGCAGCGGGCTGACATAGGGCTTGCCGCCGGTGCGGGCCGCGTGGTCGGCCTTGGCCTTGGCGATCAGCGCCGGGTTCTGCAGCGCATCCACCGCCGTGCCGGCCATCACCTTCGCCACATGCACCATGCCGGTATGCGCGGCCGGTGCCTTGCCCTGCGCCACCACCTGCCAGCTATGGCCCGGCGTGCCGATGGCATAGGTCGCGCCGCGCGCCTGCACCGTCGGCACCTTCCAGGAGACGTCGCCGACATCGGTGGAGCCGTTCATGCCGGCGCCCTTGGCATCCAGCGGCACGATCAGCTCGCACAGCGCCTTGCCGGTATCCGGCGTGACGCCCTGGCGGCGATAGCCGGATAGGATGTCTTCCTCCGACAGCGTCTTCTGGATTTCCGCCGCATAGGCCTTGTCCGCATCGGTGAATTGCGGCGGGCCGAGGCGCTGGAAATTGTCGTGCATCAGTTGTTCGAGTGGCGAATTGCCGAGCAGGTTGGACACGGCGGAGATCACCTGGGTGGAAACGGTGGTCTCCGTCATCAGCGCCGCACCATCCGCGATCTTGCGCACGCGGGCGACCAGGGCGTTGAGTTCGACCAGGTTACGCGCCCGGATCAGGTAGCGCACCTTGGTCTGCGACTGCACTACATTCGGCGCGATGCCGCCGGCGTTGAGATAGGCGTAATGGATGCGCGCATCGCTCGGCATATGCTCCCGCATGTAGTTGACGCCGACATTCATCAGCTCGATCGCATCCAGCGCCGAGCGCCCAAGATGCGGCGAGGACGCCGCATGGGCGGCGCGGCCTGTGAACGAAAAATCGATGCGGGTATTGGCGAGCGAAATCGCCTCGTTCACGCCGGAGAAGCCGGCGGGGTGCCAGCAGATGGCGATGTCCACGTCATCGAAGGCGCCCTCGCGCACCATGAATCCCTTGGCCGCGCCGCCTTCCTCTGCCGGGCAGCCATAGTAGCGCACGCGGCCGGGCAGGTTGTTGGCCTTGAGGTAATCCTTCACCGCCGCGGCGGCGAGCAGGCTGGCGGAGCCCAGCACATTATGGCCGCAGCCATGGCCGTAGCCATCGCCCGGCAGCGGCTTGTGCTCCGCGACATCGGCCTCCTGCGAAAGGCCCGGCAGCGCGTCATACTCGCCGAGGATGGCGATCACCGGCCCGCCCTCACCGGCCTCGCCCATCACGGCGGTGGGAATGCCGGCGACGTCGCGGGTGATGGCGAAGCCCTCCGCCTCCAGCATGGCGATATGCTCCGCGACGCTGCGGTGTTCGTTGTAGCAAAGCTCCGGCATGCCCCAGACGCGGTCGCTGAGCGCCGCATAGGCTTCCTTGCGCTCGTCGACGCTGCGCCAGACCTGTTCGTCATTCTGCATGGCTGTACTTCCTTCAATTCAGAGCAGCGGCGGCGGCATCGATGGCGGCCTGGGCTTCACGCAGCGCATGGGCCAGCCGGTTGCAGGCACGTTGCGCGTCCACCGTGGCGAATTTCGCGGCGTCGCTGCCCGGCTCCGTCCTTGCCAGGTCGCGCGCCGGCTGCAGGGTGACCCAGGCGGGCAGGGGCAGGGCGGCGGCGTGGACGAAGCGGTCGCCTGGCGTGTAGTCCACCGGCACCAGGGCGCGGGAGGCGCGCATCAGTGCGGCGCTGGCCGCTGCCGCATCCTTGGCCGGGCGGCCGACGAGGCTCGCGGCGCTGTCGCGCAGGTGCTGCGCCGCCGCCATCAGCCTGCCGAGGTCGAAGCGCCCATCCAGCTTCTGTGCCAGCGGCGCCAATTCGCGCAGTAGCGCCTCCGCCGTCGCCGCATGGTCCAGCGGCACCACCGGCTCCTCCAGCAGTTTCCACACCACCTGGGTCAGCACGCGCGTGTCGCGAACCAGATTGGCCTCGTCGACCTTGTCCAGCAGGTCATGCGGCGTGTGCCACCACCAGCCCAGCGCGTGGCGCGCCTGTTCGTGCTTGGCCGGCTGTTCGCTGATCACGCCGAACATGGAAGGGATGCCGATGCCGACGAAGCTCTCGTCACTGTTGCGCGCCTTGCGACCACCCTTGTAGGGCCCGTTGGTCTGCGCCTGCACCGCTTCCGCCGCCAAATGCCGCAGTTCCGTCATCGCCGCCGCATTTTCCAGAACCGTGGCGCCGACGCCGCCGAGGCTGTCCACATTCACATGCGCGGCGCAGAGCCGGTCCAGCTCATCCCAATGCGTATCGGCATACCAGGCGGAGCTGGAATAGCGACCATGCGAATGGCCGGACCAGAAGCACAGGCGCAGCCCGCGCTGCCATTTGGTCTGCTGCTGCGCGCAGATCCGCGCCGCCTCCATCATGCCGGCATTGGCCGAGCCATTATCCATCACGCCATAATACCAGGTGTCCTGGTGGCCAGACATCAGGATGAAGGGCGCGTCCGGCTCACCGAGTTCCGCGACAAGGATCGGCGTCTTGCGCCAGCCGGTATCCACCTCCGCCTCCAGCGTCACCACGGGCTGACCGCCGGCGGCCAAGGTGTCGCGGATCGCGCCGCCATCCGCTTTGTTCACGCTGCAGACGATGGTGGTCGGAAGGCCTTCCAACGTGCTGGTGCCGGGGCTGCCCCAGACCGGGGAGATGCACATCTCATGGATATGCTCATGGTGGCTGATGTGCAGCTGCCCGGCCGCGCCGGCGCGCGCGGCACGCTGCGCCGCCGCGGGGGTTGCCATGCCCTCGCACAGCACGATCCGCCCGGCGAGGTCGCCCCTGGCAAAATCCGCATCCGTGCCGTGGCCGAGATAGACCGGCACGCCGGAGATCCGGCCGGGGCAGGAGAAGGATTGCGTGATGCAGCCGACCGCCTTGCCATCGACCAGCACCTGCGCCTTGCCGGGCAGGCTGATATAGGCGTCGTGCATCAGCATCTGCGTGCGGAAGCCATAGTCGCGCATGCGGGTTTCGAGGAAGCGGATCGACTCCAGTTCATCCTTTTCCCCGCTCAGCTTCATCCAGCGCGCGATCTCGCGCAGATTGGCCATCATCTCCGGGCCGCTGACGGCATCGAGCATGTCGGTCTCTCCTTCAGCGGCGCGCAGGCACTTGGCCCTCGCCGATATCCCACCAGATGCCCGCCATCAGGCCCAGCCCCTCACGCAGCAGCGGCGCCAGCGCGTGTTCATCCGGGCCATGCTGGTTGCAGCCGGCATAGCTGTTCGGAATCCAGATCACCGGCATGCCGAGTTCCTCCATGAACATGTCGGAGGGGTTCGAGCCGGAGGAGTTCGGGATGATGTTCGGCGCCTGGTTGGTGGTCCGCCGCATCGACCCCGCGACCATCGCCACCCAGGGATCATCCGGATCGGTGCGCGACGCGCCGAAGGCGTCGCGCTCCAGCATCGGCACGACCTCGACCTCCGGGAACCCCGTCGCATCCAGATGCCGGCGCAGCGCGGGGATGAAGGCGCCGCCGGGGATATCCGCCGTGTGCCGCACCTGAAGCCGCGCGCGGGCCTCGCCCTGCACCGCATTGGTCGGCGCATCTGGATGGCCGGTGACCTGCGCCAGCAGGATCACGCTGGTCCAGCCGAAGATCTTCTCCGCTTTCGTCAGGCCCGGCTCGCCCCAGGCGGGATCGCCTTCTGGCAGGCCGGGAATGTCCTCGAACACCAAATCGCCGATGGCGCGCTTGACGGAGTCGGGCATGGCGGCGGGTGTCCAGCCCTCCACCAGGATGCGACCGTTGCGATCGAGGATGCTTGACAGCGCATGCGCCAGCACGAAGCCCGGATCGGTCAGCACGCCGCCCCAATGGCCAGAGTGATGCGCATGGTCGCGCAGCCGCACCACCAGGTCGAAGGCCACGCCGCCGCGCGCGCCGAGCTTCATCTCCGGCATGAAGGTGGTCTGCCGCGGACCGTCCAGCCCGATGAACACATCCGCCGCCAGCCGGTCTTTCTCCGCCCGCAGCAGGTCGCGCAGGCCTGGGGAGCCCTGCTCCTCCCCGGTTTCCACCAGCACCTTGGCGTTGAAGCCGAGCCGGCCGCCACGCTCCGCCATCACCGCGCGCAGCGCCTCGATCGCGATCAGATGCTGGCCCTTGTTGTCCACCGTGCCGCGGCCGTACCATTTGTCACCGCGTTGCGTGACCTGCCAGGGGTCGAGGCCGTCGCTCCATTTCGGCGCCAGGCCGCGCACTACGTCGCCATGGCCATAGATCAGCACGGTCGGCAGCGCCGGGTCCTCGATGCGGGTTGCCACGAACACCGGGCCGCGGCCGGGGCGGGGGTTTTCCAGCACGGTCTGCTCGAAGGGCATGTCGCGCATGAGGTCGGGCAGCGTTTCGGTGCAGTAGAGCGTCAGCGCCGGCAGGCTGTCCGGCAATTGGCTTTCCGTTGGCACCGCCACCAGCTTCCGCAGCGCATCGAGATATGCGCCTTCATCAAAGCAGCGTTCCGCGCGCGCGATCGCCCCAGCCCGAGAGCCTGCCATGCAATGTTCCTTCCCGTCCGTTATCCGAAGTCTCGCGCGGATTGCAGGCCGCGGGAAGGGCCGCACCTAATCCGCCGCGATGCGCGTCGGGTCGATCTCCACCTGCGCCACGTCATAGGCGCGAAGGGATTCGTAGAAGCGGGGCAGGTCGCTGGCGAACAGGCCGCGCGTGATGCCCGCGGCCAGCCTCGGCACGGCGATGCCCATGGCGTTGATGGAGGCACCTGCCGGGCCGAAGGACATAGTGGTGCCGATGCCGAACAGATGGATGTCCCGCATCCACGGCGTCTCGCCCGTCATGCGTTCCTGGAAACTGTAGTCATCGGCGAGATAGGGGAATTCCCCGAGCCGCGGATTGGCTTCCTCCGCCGGCGGCGTGTAGCGGTCCGACCAGCGCGCGATGTTGTGCGCGCAGCCCGAGAGTTCCGGCACCAGCGCGGGGTCCATCCGCACGCCGGTGCCGCAGATCAGGAAGTCCGCGCTGAACTCGCCGCGCGGCGTCGCGACCACCGCCTGCCCGTCCTGCACGCGCGCCGCCGTCCAGGGGCGCCCGACATGCATGCCAAAGTTGGGAAAGGCGAGGACGCGGGCGTAGGTGTCGGGCGGGAAGCCCTCCCGCAGCCCCAGCACATTCGCCATGAAGCGCCAGCGCCACTCATCCGGCATTTCATGGATGTGGCGCATGAAGCCCGCGAAGGTCAGCCAGCGATAGGGCTGCACCACCATCGGCTCCGCCCGCCGGCAAAACAGATGCACCTCGGCCGCGCCAGCCTCCAGCGCCATCGCCGCATTGTCGAAGGCGGAGGCGCCGGCGCCGAGCACCGCCACCACCTTGCCGCGCAGCGCGGCGAAATCGATCGCATCCGCGCTATGCGCCCGCAGATGCGCGGGCAGGGCGCGGATGAAATCGGGCATCCACCAGATGCCGGCACCCTCCTGGCCCGTCGCCAGCACCACCTTGCGCGCCAGCATCGGCCCTTCGCTGGTCTCGACGCGCAGGCAGGGCAGGCCATCATCCGTGCGCGCGGGTCCGATGCGCCCGGCCTCCACGCCGTTACGGACCGGCACGCCGACCACGCGGCGCAGCCAAAGCAGGTAGTCGTTCCAGAATTCCTTCGGGATGTAGCGCAGCGCATCCCAGGATGCGGTGCCGAACTGCGCCTCATGCCAGGCCTGGTAGGTGAGGGAGGGTACGCCGAGATCGGGCCCGCTCTGGTCCTTCCAGGACCGGAGATTAAGCATTCGCGCATAGGTGGTCCAAGGCCCCTCTCGCCCCATTGGCGCGCGGTCCAGCACCAGCAGGTTCCGCACCTTGTCGCGCATCAGCGCGAAGGCGGTGACCACGCCGCATTGCCCGGCACCCACCACCAGCACATCCAGCACCGGCGCGCCGCCGCAGGTCTTCGGCTGCAGCCAGTCCATGCGCGGATGCGCGATCAGGTCCAGGTCGCGCCGGACATCGGTTTCGAGGTCCAGCAGGGTGCGGGGGGCGGGCAAGGTGCGGGTCTCCGATCAACGGCTCGGCAGGAGGATGGGCAGATTCCGCCGCCTCGCCATCCCCCGGAAGCGGCGCCGCGATCGCGGGCGACACGTCATTGCCGCGTATACCGGCACCGGCTGCCGCCATTGCGCGCAGCCCCGTGTTGATGGCGCCCGCCGCGCCGGCCAAGGCGCTTGCAAGTCACCACCGATTGTTGCCACGCTTCACCGGAGCGGGAGAAGACCTTTCCCCAAACGGCCCACGCGATTGAGGACAGCGACCATGACCATGATGCGACGTCACCTGCTGGCCGGCGCCGGGCTTACACTCGCCGCGCCTGCGACGCTGCGCGCGCAGGGAGCGCCGCAATTCACCTTCCGGCTGCACAGCTTCTCCTCCCCCACCGCACTCGACCACACCATGCATCTGGACCCCTGGGCGGAGAAGGTGGCGCGGGAATCCAACGGGCGCATCAAGATCGAGGTCTTCCCCGCCATGCAGCTCGGCGGCCAGCCGCGCGACCTGGTGCAGCAGCTGGAAGACGGCGTCGTCGACATCATCTGGACGGTGCCCGGCTTCACCCCTGGCCGCTTCATGGGGACGGAGGGGCTGGAACTGCCCTTCATGAACACCGGCCTGTCCGCCACCGAAAGCGCGGCGGCCATGGAATTCATCGGCAAGCACCTGGCGGACAGCGAATACCGCGGCATCAAGATCATCGCTGTGCATTCCACGGACCGCGCGCTGGTGCACACCTCCCGCAAGCCGATCCGCACGATGGAGGATTTCCGCGGCATGAAGCTGCGCGTCGCCGGGCGTTTCATCGGGGAGGCGGTGACGGCGCTGGGCGGCACGCCCGTGGGTATCCCGCTGGGCGGTGTGTACGAGGCGACGGCGCGCAACCAGGTGGACGGCTTCCTGATCAACTGGGCGATCACCCAACCCTTCCGCCTGTATGAAGTCGCAAAATTCCACAGCGAGCCGCCGGGCGTCGGCCTGTTCCAGGGCATGATCCTCACCCTGATGAACGGCCGCAGCTACAACCGCCTGCCGCCCGATCTGAAGTCGGTGATCGATGCCAATTCCGGCCCGGCGCTCGCCACCGACCGCGGCCGGATCTGGGACACGCAGACCAAGCCCGCGGTGGATGCGGCGTTGGCCGCCGGCAACGAGATCATCCCCATCGGGCCTGCGGAAATGGCGCGCTGGCGCACCGCCGTGCAGCCGGCCTACGACGCCTGGATCGCGGAGATGACGCGCCGTGGCCGAGATGGCCGCGCGATGTTCGCGGACCTTCAGGCCATCACCGCGAAGCACGGCCGCGCGTGAGCCTGGCAGCGCTGCGGGGTGCGCTGACGCGCCTCGCGGTCGGCTGCGCACTGGTGGCAGGCCTGCTGCTGCTGGCGGCGGTCGCGGTCACCACCGCCTCCGTCCTGCGCGGCGCCTTCGGGCGGCCGATCCTGGGTGACAGCGAGATCGTGGAGATGCTGCTCGGCGTTGCCGTGGTGATGTGCATGCCGCTGTGTGAGATGAAGGGCGCGCATGTGGTGGTGGATTTCTTCACCCAGAAGCTGCCGCCGCGCGGCCTGGCGGGTCTCGATGCGGTGATGCGGGTGGTGGTGGCGGTGGTGGTGGCCGTGCTGGCCTGGCGGCTGGCGATCGGCGGCTACAACATGTGGGACCGCGAGAGGGATACGATGTTCCTGCAACTGCCCTTCTGGTGGGGCTATGCCGGCGCGGCGCTCGGCATGATGGCCTGGAGCCTTTGTGCCGCCTTCGTCGCCGCCGAGAGCCTCATCCGGCCGCGCCGCCCCGCATGACCAACTTCACCATCGGGTTGCTGATGTTCGGCGGCGCGCTGCTGCTGATCGGGCTTCGCATGCCGGTCGGCATCGCCATGCTGCTGGTGGGCGGGCTGGGCTATGCCGAGCTGTCGGGCTGGGACCGGCTGTTCGCCACGCTGAACACGCTGACCTTTAGCCGCTTCTTCTCCTATACATTGTCCGTCATTCCGCTGTTCCTGCTGATGGGCGATTTCGCCACCAAGGGCGGCATGAACCGGGCGCTCTTTCGCTGTGCCCGCGCCTGGATGGGGCATTGGCGTGGTGGGCTGGCGGTGGCCAGCATCGGCGGCTGCGCGGCCTTCGGCGCCATCTGCGGGTCTTCGCTGGCGACGGCGGCCACCATGTCCCAGGTCGCGCTGCCGGAGATGCGGCGGCACGGCTATTCGCCGGCGCTCGCCACCGGCACGCTGGCGGCGGGCGGCACACTGGGCATTCTCATTCCGCCCAGCGTCATCCTGGTGATCTATGCGATCTACACCGAGATGAGCATCGGCGCGCTGTTCATCGCCGCCGTCATCCCGGGCATCCTGGCGACCGGCGGCTACATGCTGGTGGTGAACCTCTACAGCCGCCTGGTGCCTGGCGCCGCGCCACCGGCGGAACGCATGCCGATGCGGGAGAGGTTGCGTGCGACCTCCGATGTCTGGCCGGTGATGCTGGTTTTCATTGTTGTTATCACCGGCATCTATGGCGGCTGGTTCAGCGCGACGGAGGGGGCCGCCATCGGCGCCGCCGCCACCGGGCTTCTGGCGGTGGTGCTGGGCGGCATGCGCTGGCAAGGGTTGAAGGAAAGCCTGCTGTCCACCGCGGAAACCACGGGCCTGATCTTCCTGGTGCTGCTGGGGGCGGAGCTGTTCAGCGCGGCGCTGGCGCTGTCCCATCTGCCGGCCGAGCTGTCCGCCATGGTCGCCGCGTTGCCGGTGCCGCCGCTGGTGATCCTGGCGCTGATCCTCGTTGTGTACTTCATCCTCGGCTGCTTCATGGAAAGCATGGCGATGGTGCTGCTGACGCTGCCTATCTTCATCCCGTTGATGCTAGGCCTGGATTTCGGCATGGACCGCACGCAGGTGCTGGTCTGGTTCGGCATCCTGGTGCTGATGAGCGTGGAGGTGGGCATGATCTCGCCACCCTTTGGGCTCAACCTGTTCGTGATCAACGCGATGGCGAAGGAGATCCCGATGGGTGAGACCTATCGCGGCGTGCTGCCCTTCTGCCTGTCCGATGTTGTTCGCATCGTCATCCTGGTGCTGTTTCCGTCGCTGTCGCTGTGGCTGCCGGGGCTTTGGTAGTCAGACGGTGGGCGGTTTCCGCACCGCCGTCTGATCCAGCGGGCCGGCGGCGCCAGCCAGCGCCGCTTCGCCGCGCACCATCACGGCGATTTGCTTCAGCAGCTTCACGGCCACGCCGCGATCCTTTGCCATATGGCGAATGACGCGGGCCGTGTCCTTGATGACAGAGGGCTGGATTCCCTCTTTCGGCCCATCGAGGATCAGCAACGCGGCCGGGCACTCAGAGCGCGCCCGATCGCCAATTGCTGCTGCTGCCCACCGGAGCATTCGCCAGCCGCGCCGGCGCCGGAATTGCCGAAGGGTGCTGAACAGTCCAGCGTTTCCGTATCCACGCCGTGCGGCCGCCAGCGCGGTTTCACGATTTCCTGCACGGTGAGACCGGCGCGGGCGCGTACCGCGAGCGCGAGCCGCATCACGTCGCACCCTTCCCAGGTGCTGGGCCCTGCGCGCACCTACTCAAGCCCCATGATCGCGAAGATGCTTCGGAAATGGGCGATCACTGCATCTTTGGCGCTGTCTGCGCTCGCGGATTGTGCAGATATGCCGTCTCTGGTCGTTCGATCTTCGCCATGGCATCATTGGCAGTATGCTTAACGATGCGGCCCCCGCGCCCCACCACCAGCGCGCCCGCGGGCGCGCCGAACTCGGCCTGGTTGCCGCGCCGGGTGGCGCGCGAATCGCGCATCTTTTTCAATCTGCGCCGCTGCGCGTGCTATTCCCGGATGCGGACCCGGACGAGCCGAAGCAGGTCGCGCTGGTGAATGTCGCGGGCGGGCTGGCGGGCGGCGATGCGCTGCACTCCGTGATCACCCTGGGCGCCGCCGCGCGCTTCACCGCGACCACGCCCGCGGCCGAGAAGATCTATCGCAGCCTGGGTCCGGAGACGGAGATCGCAGCCCACCTCACGCTCGGCGCGAATTCCACCTGCGAATGGCTGCCGCAGGAGACAATCCTGTTCGATGGTGCGCGCCTGCGCCGGCGCCTGGATATTGCGCTTGCACCGGATGCACGGCTGCTGGCGGCGGAGATGCTGGTGTTCGGCCGCGCCGCCCGTGGCGAGGTTTTCGCCCATGGCGCGCTGCAGGACCGCTGGCGCATCACGCGCGACGGCCGGTTGCTGTGGGTGGATGCGATGCGGTTGGATCCAGCGGCGCTCGGCCATCGCTTCACGCTGAATGGCGCCGGGGCCATGGCGACGCTGGTGCTGGCCATACCGCAGGCGGCGGCACATCGCGACCTGGCGCGAGAGCTTGCACAAGGCGGGGCAGGGTTGGTCGCGCCGGGGCTTCTGGTGGCCCGCTGGCTCGGTGAGGCCGGGGCCGTGCGCGCCGGGCTCGGCGCGGCCATCATGGCGCTGCGCGAAGCCGCGCTCGGCCTGCCGCCGAAGCTTCCGAGGCTCTGGCGCGCATGAGGTGGCACGCGCCATGCTTGGTCCGAGACGGAGGTGACGCATGAACCTGATGCCGCGTGAGAAGGACAAGCTGCTGGTCGCCATGGCGGCCATCGTCGCCCGGCGGCGGCTGGAACGCGGCGTGAAGCTGAACCATCCGGAGGCGGTGGCATTGATCACCGACTATGTGGTGGAAGGCGCCCGCGATGGCCGCAGCGTGGCGGAGTTGATGCGCGACGGCGCCACGGTGATCACGCGCGACCAGGTGATGGAGGGCATTGCCGAGATGATCCACGAGATCCAGGTCGAAGCGACCTTCCCGGACGGCACCAAGCTCGTCACCGTGCATGAGCCGATCCGATGATCCCCGGCGAGCTGTTCCCCGCGGAGGGCGAGATCGAACTCAACGCGGGCCGGCCGACGACGGAGATCGAGGTCGCCAACACCGGCGACCGCCCGATCCAGGTCGGCAGCCACTACCATTTCGCGGAGACCAACCCGGCCCTGCGCTTCGACCGCGTGGCGGCACGCGGCCAGCGCCTCGATATTCCCGCTGGCACAGCGGTGCGGTTCGAGCCAGGGCAGGCACGCAGCGTGCGGCTGGTGCCCTATGGCGGCGCGCGCATCGTGCATGGTTTTCGCGGCGAAACGGAGGGAAAGCTCTGATGCCCGCAAAGCTTTCCCGCCGCGCCTATGCCGGCATGTATGGCCCAACCACCGGCGACCGCCTGCGCCTCGCGGATACCGACCTGATCATCGAAGTCGAGCGTGACCTGACCATCTATGGTGAGGAAGTGAAATTCGGCGGCGGCAAGGTGATCCGCGATGGCATGGGCCAGTCGCAGGTCACGCGCGCAGGTGGCGCGGTGGATACCGTCATCACCAATGCGCTGATCCTTGACCACAGCGGCATCTACAAGGCGGATGTCGGCCTGAAGGACGGGCTGATCCATTCGATCGGCAAGGCGGGTAATCCGGATACGCAGCCGGGGGTGACCATCATCATTGGCCCCGGCACGGAAGTGCTGGCCGGCGAGGGGCGCATCCTGACAGCAGGCGGCGTCGATCCGCATATCCACTTCATCTGCCCGCAACAGATCGAGGAGGCGCTGGTCTCCGGTATCACCACCATGTTCGGCGGCGGCACCGGTCCCGCGCACGGCACCTTGGCGACGACGGCAACGCCCGGCCCTTGGCACCTGGCGCGAATGCTGCAGGCATCCGAGGCCTTTCCGATGAATCTCGGCTTCCTCGGCAAGGGCAATGCAGCGTTGCCGGCAGCCTTGGAAGAACAGATTCGCGGCGGCGCCTGTGGCCTCAAGCTGCATGAGGATTGGGGCACCACGCCGAAGGCGATCGACACCTGCCTGAAGGTGGCGGATGAATTCGATATCCAGGTCGCCATCCACTCCGACACGCTGAACGAAAGCGGCTTCGTGGAAGACACGATCCGCGCCATTGGCGGCCGCGCGATCCAGGCCTTCCACACGGAAGGCGCCGGCGGCGGCCACGCGCCGGACATTCTGCGCGTCATCGGCGAGCCGAATTTTCTGCCGTCCTCGACCAACCCGACGATGCCCTACACGCGCAACACGGTGGATGAGCATCTCGACATGCTCATGGTGTGTCATCACCTCGACCCGCGCATTCCGGAAGACGTGGCCTTCGCCGAAAGCCGCATCCGCAAGGAGACGATCGCGGCGGAGGATATCCTGCACGATTTCGGCGCCATCTCCATGATGTCCTCCGACAGCCAGGCGATGGGACGGGTGGGGGAGGTGATCCTTCGCACCTGGCAGGCCGCGCATAAGATGAAGCAGCAGCGCGGCAGGCTGCCGGGCGAGACGGGCGACAATGACAATCTGCGCGTGCGTCGCTACATCGCGAAATACACCATCAACCCGGCCATCTCGCAGGGCGTCGCGGCGCATGTCGGCAGCATCACCGTGGGCAAGCTGGCGGATCTGGTACTGTGGTCGCCGGCATTCTTCGGCGTGAAGCCGGACTATGTGCTGAAATGCGGCAGCATCGCCATGGCGCCGATGGGCGATCCGAACGCCTCGATCCCCACGCCGCAGCCCATCCACTACCGCCCGATGTTCGCCGCCTATGGCCGCGCCAACACGCTGTCCTCCGTTACCTTCACCAGCCAGGCGGCGCTTGATTCCGGCATTGCCGAACGGCTTGGCCTGCAACGCCCGATGCTGGCCGTGACGAACACCCGCAACATCGGCAAGCGCGACATGGTGTTGAATGATGCGCTGCCGCGGATCGAGGTGGATGCCGAAACCTACGAAGTCCGCGCCGATGGCGAGCTTCTGATCTGCGAACCCGCCACCGTGCTGCCGATGGCGCAGCGCTACTTTCTGTTCTGAGAGCCCAACATGCCACATGCCCGCGCCATCGCCGTACACCCCGCCGGAAGCTGGCCGGAGGATGCGGCCAAGGACATCGTGACCGTCGATTTCGACGACCGTTTCCGCCGCCGAAAGATCTACCTGACCGATGGCGGCGGCAGCTTCCTGCTCGACCTGCCGGAGGCCACAGTGATGCGCGATGGCGATGGGCTGGAGCTGGAAGCCGGCGGCTTCATCCTGCTGCGCGCGGCGGCGGAGGATCTGGTTTCCGTCACCGCCGACAGCCCCGCGAAGTTGCTGCGCCTCGCCTGGCATCTCGGCAACCGGCATCTGCCGACGGAACTCGATGGCAACCGCATCCTGATCCGCTACGACCACGTCATCATCCGCATGCTGGAGGGCCTGGGCGCCACGCTCGCCAAGGTGCGCGCGCCCTTCAACCCGGAGGGTGGCGCCTATGGCGAGCACAACCGCCTGCCGGCCCATCCGCACGGCCATCACGACCATGACCACCATCACTGACCTGGCGACGCTGGCGCGGCTGCTGGCGTGGCTCTCGCCCGCCTACCCGACCGGCGCCTTCAGCTACAGCCATGGGCTGGAGATGGCGGTGGAGGAAGGCGCGGTGACGAGCCGCGCCGGAATGGTCGCCTATGCCGAGGCTGCCTTGGCGCATGGCGCGGGCGCGATGGATGGCGGGCTGCTGGCGCTGTCCTGGCGGGCTGCCACGGTGCGCGACGGTGCCGCGCTGGATGTTCTGGTGGAACTGGCAGCCGCCATGCGCGGCACGGCCGAACTGGCGCTGGAAGCGATGCAGCCCGGCGGCGCTTTTGCGCTGGCGACCAACGCCGCCTGGCCACAGCCGGATTTTGCCGCCTTCACCGCGCGCCACACGGGGCGGCTGACGCATGCTGTGGCATTTGGCGCCGCCGCCGGTTTCCACGCGATGCCGCTGCGCGAATCCTGCTTCGCCTGGCTCGCCGCCTTTGCTGCCAACCTGGTCTCCGCCGGCGTGCGCGTGGTGCCGCTTGGCCAGACCGATGGCCAGATCGCCACCGCGGCCCTGCTGCCCGCCATAGTGGCCGCCACGGATGCCGCGCTGGCGATCCAGGACGCCGATGAGATCGGTGGCGCCGCCCCGGTCATCGACCTGTTCTCCCTGCGCCACGAGACGCAATACACGAGGCTATTTAGATCATGAGTAACGGTCCCTTCCGCGTCGGCATCGGCGGCCCTGTCGGGTCCGGCAAGACTGCGCTGGTCGATCGGCTTTGCAAGGTGATGCGCGATACGCATGACATCGCCGCCATCACCAACGACATCTACACGCGCGAGGATGCCGAATTCCTGACCCGCAGCGGCGCCCTGGCGGCCGAGCGCATCATGGGTGTGGAGACCGGCGGCTGCCCGCATACCGCGATCCGGGAGGATGCCTCGATCAACCTCGCCGCCGTGGCCGAGATGTCCGCGCGTTTTCCGGCGCTCGAAATCCTGTTCATCGAATCCGGCGGCGACAATCTGGCCGCGACCTTCAGCCCGGAACTGGCCGACCTGACGATCTACGTCATCGATGTCTCGGCCGGCGACAAGATCCCGCGCAAGGGCGGGCCGGGCATAACGCGATCGGACCTGCTGGTCATCAACAAGACCGATCTGGCACCGCTGGTGGGTGCCGATCTGTCCGTCATGGATCGCGACGCGAAGAAGATGCGCGGCGCGCGGCCTTTCATTTTCACCAATCTTAAGGAAAACAAGGGCGTGTCCGAGATCGCGTCCTTCATTCTGAAATCCGGAGGTATTGCCTGATGCGCCGTCTTCTCACCCTGGCCGCCCTTCTCGCGCCGATGCCTGCCCTCGCGCATGAGGGCGGCGCCCATGTGCATGGTGTCCTCACCGGCTTCCTGCACCCGGTCGGCGGGCTGGACCATATGCTGGCGATGGTCGCCGTCGGTCTCTGGGCCGGCCTGGTGAGCGGTCGCGCCAACTGGGCGCTGCCGGCGGGCTTTCTGGGCGCCATGGTGCTGGGCTTCGGGCTGGGCGCGGGCGGCTTCGGCCTGCCGATGGTGGAGGCGGGTATCCTGGCCTCCGTCATCATCCTCGGCGCGCTGGTTGCTGCGGCCGCGCGTTTCCCGCTGGCCTTCGCGGTGCCGCTGGTGGCGATATTCGGGCTGCTGCACGGGCATGCCCATGGTACGGAAATGGGCGGGCAGGGCGCGCTGGGCTACGTTGCGGGCTTCATCCTCGCCACCGCGGCGCTGCATGCGGCGGGGGTGTTCGGCGCGCGCGCCATCACCAACCAGTTCGTCGTCCGCGTGGCCGGTGGCGCCATGGCGGCGCTGATGCTGGTCGTCGTGGCCATCGCCTGATGCAGCGGGCCGTCCTGGTCCCGGAACTGCTGGTCGCCGATCTGGCGGCCAGCCTGCGCTTCTGGTGCGGGCTTTGCGGCTTCCACATCGCTTACGACCGGCCGGAAGACCGCTTCGCCTATCTGGACCGCGACGGCGCCCAGGTGATGCTGGAGGAAGCGGCCGGGCCCGGTCGCCGCTGGATCACCGGCAAGCTGGAACGGCCCTTCGGCCGCGGCATGAATTTGCAGATCGCGGTGGCGGATTGCGCGCCGATCCTGACGAAGCTGGAGGCGGCAGGCTGGCCGCTTTACCTCGCGGTCGAGGAGAAATGGTACCGCGTGGCCGAAGGCGATGTCGGCGTGCGGCAATTCATCGCGCAGGATCCGGATGGCTACCTGTTGCGATTCTCCCAGACGCTTCAGGCGGCGTCGCCCGCGACCCAGCCGCTCGACCAAGCCCACTGGAAATTGTAGCCGCCGAGCCAGCCAGTCACGTCCACAGCCTCGCCCACCACGAACAGGCCGGGCACATCCTTCGTCATCATGGTCTGGGATGACAGGCCGGCGGTGTCGATGCCGCCCAGCGTCACCTCCGCCTTCGCATAGCCCTCGCTGCCCGCAGGCTCCACCCGCCAGGCCTTGAGCAGCGCGCCGAGCGCCTTCAGCGGCGCATCGCCCACTTCGCCAATCACGCGCGGCGGCAGATGCAGCGCGGCCATGGCCTGCGCCAGCCGGGCCGGCAGGAACTCGCCCAGAATGGTCTTCGGCTCTGCCTTCGGCCGGGCGCGTTTGCCGGCCAGCAGCAGGGCCGTGGCGTCGCGTTCCGGCAGCAGGTCCAGCGTGATGGCCTGGCCGTCCTGCCAATAGGAGGAGGCCTGGAGGATGGCGGGGCCGGACAGGCCGCGATGGGTGAATAGCAGCGCCTCCCGGAACGCGGCCTTGCCGGCCTTGGCGATGCTGTCCAGCGCGACGCCGGATAGCGGCTGCATCAGCGCCAGCAGGTCACCGCCAAAGGTCAGCGGCACCAGGCCTGGGCGCGGCGCCACCAGCTTCAGGCCGAAGCGCCGCGCCACGTCATGCGCGAAGCCGGTCGCGCCCATCTTCGGGATGGACAGGCCACCGGTCGCCAGCACCAGGCTGTCCGCCGTGAAGCCGCCGCGGTCGGTGGTGATGCGGAAGCGGTCATCGCGGGTGACGTCGGTGATGCGGTGCGACAGGCGAAGATCGACGCCCGCGGCGCTGCATTCCGCCAGCAGCATCGCCACGATGGCGCGGGCGGAGCCGTCGCAGAACAACTGCCCCAGCGTCTTCTCATGGAACGGAATGCCGTGCTTCCGGACAAGCGCGACGAAATCGTGCTGCGTGTAGCGGGCCAGCGCTGACCGCGCGAAATGCGGATTGGCCGAAAGGAACCGCTCCGGCACGCAGCCCGAATTGGTGAAGTTGCAGCGTCCACCGCCGGAGATGAGAATCTTCTTCCCCGCCGCCTCCGCATGATCCAGCAGCAGCACGCGCCGCCCACGCTGCCCCGCGCGCATCGCCGCGAACAGCCCCGCCGCCCCGGCGCCCAGCACCACCACATCGAAATGGGTCACGCCGCTTGCGCCAACCCGGCCATGTCCCGCCCCACCGCTTCCGCCACGCGGATACCATCCACGCCGGCGGAAAAGATGCCGCCCGCATAGCCCGCACCCTCGCCGGCCGGGTACAGGCCGAGCGTGTTGACGCTGCGGAAACTGGCGTCGCGGCGGATGCGGATGGGGGAGGAGGTGCGGGTTTCGACGCCCGTCATCACCGCGTCGGCCATGTCGAAGCCGCGAATCTGCTTACCGAAGGCGGGCAACGCTTCGCGCATGGCGGTTACAGCGAAATCCGGCAGGCAGGTTGCGAGGTCGGTCGGCGTCACGCCCGGCTTGTAGCTCGGTACCACGGCGCCAAGGCTGGTCGAGGCGCGCCCCGCGAGAAAGTCCCCGACAAGCTGCGCCGGCGCGCAGTAGTTGCTGCCGCCGGCGACAAAGGCGCGTTCCTCCCAGTGCCGCTGCAGGGCGATACCGGCCAGCGGGTCGCCGGGGTAGTCCACCTCCGGCGTGATGCCGACGACGATGCCGGCATTGGCGTTGCGCTCCGCCCGCGAATACTGGCTCATCCCATTGGTCACCAGTCGCCCCGGCTCGCTGGCTGCGGCCACCACGGTGCCGCCCGGGCACATGCAGAAGGAATAGACGCCACGGCCATTGCTGCTGTGATGCACCAGCTTGTAGTCCGCAGCGCCGAGAATGGGGTTGCCCGCGAAAGCGCCGAAGCGGGCGCGATCGATGATCGATTGCGGATGCTCGATCCGCACGCCGATCGAGAAGGGCTTTGCTTCCACAAAGACGCCCGCGGCGTGCAACTGGTAAAAGGTATCGCGCGCCGAATGGCCGATGGCGAGCACCACATGCTGCGTCTCGATCGTCTCGCCCGCTTCCGTCACCACGCCGCGCATCCGGCGCTGGCCGTCGCGGCCGGTCTCGACCAGGAAATCCACCACCTTGGTGCCGAAGCGGTATTCGCCGCCCAGCGCCTCGATCTTCGCGCGCAGGCTTTCCACCATCGTCACCAGGCGGAAGGTGCCGATGTGGGGTTTCGCGACGGTGAGGATTTCCTCCGGCGCACCGGCCGCCACGAATTCGGTCAGCACCTTGCGACCGAGATGCTGCGGGTCCTTGATGCCGGACCACAGCTTGCCGTCGGAGAAGGTGCCGGCGCCGCCCTCCCCGAACTGCACGTTGCTGTCGGGCGTCAACTCGTTGCGGCGCCACAGCGCCCAGGTGTCCTTGGTGCGTTCCCGCACCACCTTGCCGCGGTCCAGGATGATCGGCCGGAAGCCCATCTCCGCCAGGATCAACGCGGCGAAGATTCCACACGGCCCGGTGCCGATCACCACGGGCCGCTGCGGCAGCCGGGCAGGGGCCTGCGCCACCGGTCGGTAGCTGGTATCCGGCGTGCGGATCAGCGTGCGCGCCAGCGCCTTGTCACCCGAAGCGCGGCGCAGCAGCGCCGCCTCGTCATCCACCGAAAAATCGACGGAATAGACCAGCAGAATGGCCGACCGCTTGCGCGCGTCCCAGGCCCGGCGGGCGATGGTGATGTCGCGCACCGCCTCCGCCCGCAGCCCGAGCGCCGTGCAGAGTGCCTGCTGCACCGCCCCTTCCGGGTGGTCCAGCGGCAGCTTCAATTCGGTCAGCCGTAACAAGTGGGTCTCCTAATAGACGACGACGGAGCGGATGGACTCGCCGCGCTCCATCAGTTCAAAGCCATGATTGATCTCATCCAGCGGCATCACATGGGTGATCAGGCTGTCGATGTCGATCTTCCCCTGCATGTACCAGTCGACGATCTTCGGCACATCGGTCCGCCCACGGGCGCCGCCGAAGGCCGTGCCGCGCCAGGACCGGCCGGTGACGAGCTGGAACGGCCGGGTGCTGATCTCCTGCCCGGCCGCCGCCACGCCGATGATGATGGACTCGCCCCAGCCGCGATGCGTGCATTCCAGCGCCTGGCGCATCACCTGCACATTGCCGATGCATTCGAAGGAGAAATCGGCGCCGCCGCCGGTGAGGTCGACAATCGCCTGCACCACCTTGTCGTGGCCAACCTTGTTCGGGTTGATGAAGTCGGTCATGCCGAACTTCCGGGCCATTTCCTCCCGCCCGTCATTCAGGTCGATGCCGATGATCTTGTCGGCGCCCACCATCCGGGCGCCCTGGATCACGTTCAGCCCGATGCCGCCGAGGCCGAACACCGCCACATTGGCGCCCGGCCAGACCTTGGCGGTGTTGATGACGGCGCCGATGCCGGTGGTCACACCGCAGCCGATGTAGCAGATCTTCTCGAACGGCGCGTCTTCGCGAACTTTTGCCAGTGCGATCTCGGGCAGGATGGTGAAGTTCGCGAAGGTGGAGCAGCCCATGTAGTGCATCACGGGCGCACCCTCGCAGCTGAAGCGGCTGGTGCCGTCCGGCATCACGCCCTTGCCCTGGGTACCGCGGATCGCGGTGCACAGGTTGGACCGCTGGCTGAGGCAGGTTTTGCACTGCCGGCATTCCGGCGTGTAGAGCGGAATCACATGGTCGCCCGGCTTCAGGCTGGTGACGCCGGCGCCCACCTCCCGCACGATGCCCGCCCCCTCATGGCCCAGGATGGCGGGGAACAGCCCTTCGGGGTCCGCGCCGGACAGGGTGTAGAGGTCGGTGTGGCACAGGCCGGTCGCCTTGACTTCCATCAGCACTTCCCCGGCCTTCGGGCCGCCGATCTCCACTTCCGTTACCGAAAGGGGCTTGCCGGCCGCCCAGGCCACCGCCGCGCGCGTCTTCATGCCATCCGCTCCGTCTGCATCACGCGGCGCCTATAGCATCCCGCACCCGCGCCGGGACAGGCGGCGCAGCTTGCGCGCACCGCGAGGTGTGGGTGGCGTGGACACAACCGGGCAGGCCCGTGGCCGTGTCTCACCTGCCGCAAATTCACGACTGCGTCTCAGCTTGTGCCGCAGGCGAGACATCCGGCGCAGGACTCCGCATTCCGTTCGATTTTCTGGACTTGCGCTTAGAGTAACGAACGGCGAAAGCTTGACCCAGGGTGGGTAGCGAAACGGTCGGGGGTCGTTGCAATGCGATGGGCTATGCTGGCAGTGGCGGGTCTGTTCGCGCTTCTCACGCCGCTGCTGGCAACGCCCGCCATGGCGCAGACCGGCAACCCGACCCATGATTCCCTCATGGCCCAGAATGCGGCCGGGCAGCGGGAGTCGTTTCGCAGCCTGTTGCGGACCAACGGCCTGGCCTGCGCCGAGGTCACCAACATCTACGCTGCCGGTTTAAGCCGGGACCGCACCGCCTTCTGGGATCTGCAATGCCGGGATGGCGGGCCTTGGCGCATCGCGCTGCCGTCGCAACGCTGGGGCAGTCCGCGGCTGTTCGCCTGCGGCCTGAGTTCCGGCCCCTCGGCCGGGGCGTGTTTCCGGCCGCTCGGCACGGGTGTGGCCGCGCCGGCACGTGTGGCGACGCGGCCGGTCGGCATTCCGCCATCCTGCCAACGAGCCTGCGCCACCCAGCCACGCGGCCTGGTGAACGCCTGCCAGCAGCGCTGTGCCGAGGGCGGCACGATCCACGCCGCGGCACCCATCCCGCGCGGTACCGCCGCCGCCATCCGCGGCCGCTTCGGCTTCATCTACACGGCAGAGCCCCCCTCCACCGCCTTCGGCTTCACCAGCGGCCAGCCGGACCGCCTGGCGGCCAGCATGGCGGCGATCCGCGCCTGCGAAGCCGTGGTCGGGCGCAACCAGTGCCGCATCACGCTGGATTTCCCCAATGCCTGCGGTGCGCTGGCCCAGGCCGTCAGCGGCGCGCCGCAGCAATTGCGCCGCACCGCGGCCGGCGCCGGCCAGACGCGTGAACAGGCTGAGGCGCAGGCGCTGCAGATGTGCCGGGTGGCGGAACGCCCCGGCTCCGGCATCGTCTGCCGCATCGCCGCCTCCGGATGCTGAAACCCATGCCGCGCCCCTTCCTCGATCGGAACACCGCCATGCGCCGCTGCCTTCTTGGCCTTCTCTCGCTGTTCGTCATGACCGGTGCCGCCGCCGCGCAGACACGCGAGGCGGTGCAGCAGCGCGGCACCCTGCGCTGCGGCGTGTTCGGCCAGTTGCCCGGCTTTTCGGCACCCGATGCAAGCGGCGCCATGCGCGGGCTGGACGCGGATTTCTGCCGAGCGATTGCCGCCGCGGTGCTGGGAGATGCGGAGAAGGTGGAATTCGTCACCGCCGAATCCGTCGCGGCCGGGTTCGCCGGGCTGGAAGCGGGGGGGGTGGAGGTGCTGTCCAGCAACCTGACGGCCACCGCCATGCGCGATGCCGGCCGCAACGTCGTTCCCACCGGCGTGCTGTTGTATGACGGCCAGGCGGTGCTGGTGCGCGCCGATGCCGGCATTGCCAGTTTCGCGGGGCTCGACGGCAAGCGCATCTGCGTCGCGGCGCCCACGGTGGATGGCAGCCAGGCCATCCTCCGCAACGCCGCCACCCGGGCTGGCATCACGGTGGTGCCAGTGGTGGTGGCGCAAGGCGGTCCCTCGCTGCTGGAGGGCTTCAAGGCCGGGCGCTGCGATGCGGTGACCGCCGATGCCGCCGCGCTGGCCACGCTGCGCGCCACCGACCTGCCCGATCCGAACGAGGCCCTGCTGCTGCCCGAGCGCCTGAGCCGGGAGCCGCTGACCCCCTTCGTCCGCGGTGGCGATGAGCGCTGGCGCGAAATTGTCTCCTGGACCCTGCATGCGCTGGTGGCGGCGGAGGAGCTGGAAATCACCAGCGCCACGCTGGATGCGGCGCTGGCCTCGGATGATTCGGAGATCCGCTTCCTCATCGGGTTGGATCCGGGCCTGGGCGCGGCGCTCGGCCTGCGTGACACCTGGGCGGCGGAGGCGATCCGCCAGGTCGGGAACTACGGCGAGATCTTCGACCGGAACCTCGGGGAAGGCTCGCCCATCGGCCTCGATCGTGGCCTGTCCGATCTGTGGCGGCGCGGCGGGCTGATGTATCCCTTCCCCTTCCGGTAACGCCCGCGGCGCGGCACAACCGCAGCTGGAGGCGCCGGACCGGCTGCGGCGGTCACATGCCGAGCATGGGGCGATCGTCACCGCCATCCAGCGCGGCGATGCGGCGGCGGCGGCGGCGATGATCCGCACCCATATCGGGCTGACGGGGCAGACCTGGGCGGCGATGGCGGAGGCACTGCACCGGCCGAGCGCTGCCTAATAAAAAGGCGAAATCGTGCCGAATGGGCATGATTGCATACACGGAACCACCGTCCTTTCATTAGGCTGCTGACTTCAAGCGAAACCGGTGGCGGCACGCGGCTTGCTTGGCGCCGTGCGATGTCGCACCCGATCCAGCCATGACCGCGCCGAGCCTGCCCACCGGCATCGCTTCGCTGCACGCCGCCTATTCCGCCGGGCTGACCCCTGCCGCTCTGCTCCACGCCCTGTCCGCGCGGCACGATGCGCTGGCCGACCCAGGCATCTTCCTGCACCGGCCGGCCCCGGCTGCGCTGGAAGACGCGGTCGCCGCCCTGCCGGCATTCGACCCGGCACGCTTTCCGCTCTGGGGCGTGCCGGTGGCGGTGAAGGACAATATCGACGTCGCCGGCATGCCGACCACGGCCGGCTGCCCGGAATTCGCCCATAGGCCGGCCGAAAGCGCGCCGGCCGTGGCCAGGCTGGTGGCGGCTGGGGCGCTGATCATCGGCAAGACCAATCTGGACCAATTCGCCACCGGCCTGGTCGGCACCCGCACGCTGCACCCCGTTCCGCGCAACGCCTGCGCGCCGGATCGCGTGCCGGGCGGGTCCTCCTCCGGCTCCGCCGTCGCGGTGGCGCAGGGCCTGGCGTTGCTGGCGCTGGGGACGGATACGGCGGGTTCGGGCCGGGTGCCGGCGGCGCTGAATGAGCTGGTCGGGCTGAAGCCCTCGGTCGGTGCCATCCCGTCCCGCGGCGTGGTGCCGGCCTGCCCGAGCCTCGATTGCATCTCCGTCTTCGCCAACAGTGTGGCGGATGCCTGGGCCGGCTTCGCGGTAATGGCGGGGGCGGATTTGTCCGATCCGTGGTCGCGCCCCATTGTGCTCGGCACGCCGGGCGCGCCCCTGAACCGCCTCGGCATTCCCCGTGCCGCAGACCTGCATCTGGATGGCGCGGAGCAGCGCGCGGCCTGGGACGCCAGCCTCGCGCGCATCGCGCCACATGTGACGATCGAGGAGATCGACCTCACCCCGTTCCTGGAAACCGCGCGGCTGCTCTACGAGGGCGCCTTCGTCGCGGAACGCGATGCCGCCTTCGGCCATCTGGTGCCGCGCGCGGCGATGCACCCCGTCACGCAACGCATCCTGGCCGGCGCCGTGCGCTTCACTGCCACCGACGCCTTCACCGGCCTGCACCGCTTGGCCGCGCTGCGCCTGGCGACCCAGCCCGCCTGGGCGCGGATGGACGCGCTGCTGGTGCCGACCGCGCCCAATTTTCCGACCCTGGCGGAACTGGAGGCGGACCCGATCGGCCCGAATGCCCGCCTCGGCACCTACACCAATTTTGTCAATCTACTGGACCTGGCCGCACTGGCGGTGCCGGCCATGCGCCGCCCGGACGGGCTGCCCTTCGGCATCACGCTGATCGGACCGCGCGCCAGCGACGCCGCGCTGGCGGCGACCGGCGCGCATCTGATGCAGGCGATGGCATGATCGAGATCTGCGTCGTCGGCGCGCATCTGTCCGGCATGGTGCTGAATCGGGAGCTTCTGGCGGAGGCTGGCGTGCTGCGCCGCGCCGTCGCGACCGAGCCCTGTTACCGCCTGTTCGCACTGGCCGGCGGCCCGCCGCGTCGCCCCGGTCTGCTGCGCGTGGCGGCCGGGCAGGGGGCGGCCATCGCCACCGAAATCTGGGCGCTGCCGGAGGATGGTTTCGGCCGCTTCGTCGCCGGCATCCCCGCGCCGCTCTGCATCGGCACGCTGCTTCTCGCCGATGGCACCACGCCCAAGGGGTTCCTCGTGGAGCCGGAAGGCCTGCACGGGGCCGAGGACATCACCCGGTTCGGCGGCTGGCGCGCCTTCATCGCCAGCCTCGCAACCGCATGAACCCCATCACGTCAAACAGGGAAACAACATCATGATCCGTCGCCGCCATCTGCTCGCCGCCTCCGCCGCCATATTGGCCGCACCCCACATCGCCAACGCGCAGGCCGCGCGCACGGTGAAGATGGGCTCGCTGCGGCTGATCCATTCGATGACGCCGCATTTCTACCACCGCTTCGCGCCCGCGAGCCTGACCATCGAGATCATCACCTTCGACAGCCCGACCGATGGCAAGAACGCCGTCGTCACCGGCTCCGTCGCCTGCGGCGGCTTCGGCATCGCCGCCGCGACGCTGGGCGCCGCGGCGGGCGAACCTGTCGTCGTGGTCGGCGCTTTCTGCAACAAGGGCATGGGCGTGATCAGCAAGGCGGGCAGCGATGTGCGCGCGATCATGGATCTGCGTGGCAAGCGCGTGGGCATCTGGCCCGGCTCGACGCAGGAGGTGTTCATCCTGGAGCGCCTGCGTGAATCCGGCATGACCGTGCGCGACATCACCGCCGTGCGCGTGCCCTTCGGCGAGATGCACACCATGCTCGCCCGCGGCGACATCGACGCCTATGTGGGCGCGGAGCCGGGCCCGGGCCTGTCCATCTCTTCCGGCGTTGGGCAGTTGGTGGAATACCCCTACGGAACCGCCATGGGCGGGCTGAACATGATCTTCGGCACCAGCGAAGACCTCATCAAATCCGACCCGGCGCTGGTCCGCACCATGCTGAACATCCACCGCCAGGCCAGCGAGTACATGAAGGCGAACCCGACCGAGGTGGCGGAGGCAACTGTGCGCATCCTCGGTGCGCCGCGCGCCGCCGTGCAGCAGGCGCTGGGCGCGGGCAATGTCGAATACATCTGGAAGCTGGATGACACGGTGCTGCGCCAATCCCGCACCTATGCCGAGCAGATGCTGCAGCTGCGCCAGATCCGCCGCCTGCCGAATTTCGACACCTTCCTGAACCCGTCCTTCTCCAACGCCATCGCCATGGCCTGAGGGTAGAGGCATTTCGGACGTGACCCTCACCCAGGCGACTGCGGTGCCGCCCCTGCCGGCGCTGCGGCTGTGGCGGCGCGTCCGGCCTGTGCTGCTGTCCCTGATCGTGCCGCTTCTGCTTCTGCTCGGCTGGCACTGGGCGGTGGTGGCGGGGATGACGCGGCTGATCCCGTCACCGGCCGAGGTCGCCGAATACATGGTGGACTTCGCGGTCGGCGGCATCTGGGACGATGCGTTCTCCGCCACGCTGCACATCCACCTGCTGGCCTCGGCCAGCCGCGTCTATGGCGGCTTCGTGCTGGCAGCGCTGGTGGCGATTCCGCTCGGCCTGCTGATCGGCCGCAACGCCTTCGTGCGGCAGTTGCTGGACCCGTTCCTGCAATTGATGCGGCCGATTCCGGTCACGGCCTGGCTGCCGCTGTCGATGATCCTGTTCGGCCTTGGCGCGCGGTCCGCCTTCTTCCTGGTGTTCCTGGGCGCCTTCTACCCGATCCTGCTGAACACCATTTTCGGCGTGAAGAATGTGGAGCCGCGGCTGTTCGAGGCGGCCTCCATGCTCGGCTGCCGCGGCAATGCGCAGTTCTTCAAGGTGGTGCTGCCGGCCGCGCTGCCTTCCATCTTCACCGGTCTGCGGCTGGGCCTCGGGCTGGCCTGGTTCGTCATCGTGGTGGGCGAGATGACGGGCGTGCCGCAGGGCCTCGGCGCCGTCATCATGGATGGGCGCACCTTGTCGCGCACCGAACTCGTCATCTGCGGCATGATCGTCATCGGCATAGCCGGCTTCATCTCCGACCGCGTGGTGGTGATGCTGATGAACCGGCTGCTGCGCTGGAGCCCGTCCCACCATGGCTGAACTTCCGATCCTCGACATCCAGGGTGTGGGCAAGACCTACATCCTGAACGACAGCCGCATCGAGGCGCTGCGCGACGCCAACCTCACCGTGAAGAAGGGCGAATTCGTCTGCCTGATCGGCGCCTCCGGCTGCGGCAAATCCACGCTGCTTCGCATCGTCGCGGGGTTCGAGGCGCCGAGCGCGGGGCAGGCGCTGATGTGGGGCAAGCCGATCGCCGGCCCGGCGCCGGATCGCGGCATGGTGTTCCAGGATTACGGCCTGTTCCCCTGGCTGTCCGTGCGGGAGAATATCGGCTTCGGCCCCGCCAGCCGCGGCCGCCCGAAGGCGGAAGTGCGCGACACGGTCGAACGGTTCATTTCGCTCATCGGCCTCAGCCGCTTCGCGGATGCCTATCCGCACCAGCTTTCCGGCGGCATGAAGCAGCGCGTTGCCATTGCCCGCGTGCTGGCGAATGACGCGGAGGTGGTTCTGATGGACGAGCCCTTCGGCGCGCTGGATGCGATGACGCGGGAGCGCCTGCAGGACGAATTGCTGGAACTATGGCAGCGCACCGGCCTGACCGTGCTGTTCGTCACGCATTCCATCGAGGAAGCGATCTTCCTCTCCGACCGCGTGGTGGTGATGGAGCCTGGCCCCGGCCGCATTGCCAGCGCGCACCGGGTGGAACTGCCGCGCCCGCGCGACGTCGCCTCCCCGGAATTCAATGAGGTCCGGCGCGAGCTCGGCGCAAGGCTGCATTCCCACCATGCGAAGAAGGCGGCCTGATGCGTCCCGAACAGCGCCTGCGCTACTCAACTCCTGCCGATCGCCCGCCCAGCGCGCTGCCGAATGGCGCCAAGGTCGCGGTCTGGCCGGTGGTGAATGTCGAGAACTGGCTGATCGACAACCCGATGCCGCGCCAGGTTCTCGTTGCGCCCACGGGGGTATCCCTGCTGCCGGACATCGCCAATTGGGGCTGGCACGAATACGGCATGCGCGTCGGCTTCTGGCGCTTCCTCGATGCCTTCGCCAAGCGCGGCATTCGGCCCACGCTCTCCGTCAACGGCTCCGTCTGCACCGCCTATCCGCGCGTTGCGCAGGCGGCGCATGAGGCGGGGTGGGATTTCATGGGGCACGGCCATGTGCAGGTGCCGACCCACAAGGTACCGGATCAGCGCGCCATGATCCGCCAGACCATCCAGGCGATCCAGGACTGCACCAGCGCCCCGCCGCTCGGCTGGCTCGCCCCGGGCCTGACGGAGACGCTGGAAACCGCGGACCTGCTGGCCGAGGCCGGGCTGCGCTATTGCGCCGACTGGGTGGTGGACGACCTGCCCTGCCGGCTGGAGACGGCGCATGGCCCTCTCATCACCATGCCCTACAGCGTCGAGCTGAACGACATTCCCGTGGTGATGATCCAGCACCATGACGAACAGGAACTGCCCCGCCGCGCCCGCCTGCACGCCGCGCGGCTGCTGGCGGAGGCCACCACTACGCCGCGGATCATGTGCATCGCCATCCACCCCTACATCACCGGCGTGCCGCACCGCATCGCGGCGCTGGAGGCGATGTTGGACGATCTGGCGGCGATGCCCGGCATTGCCTTCATGCAGGCGCGCGACATCCTGGCGTGGTACGAGGGCAGCGGCGATCCTAGCTGAGGCCTGCATGAAGCTGCTGCTGATCAACGCCAACACGACCGAGGCGATCACGGACCGCCTGGTTGCCATTGCGCGCGGCCTGGCGCCGCCCGGCGTGACCATCCAGGGCGCGACCGGCCGCTTCGGCGCCCGCTACATCGCCAGCCGCGCCAGTTCCGCCATCGCCGCCCATGCCGCGCTTGATGCCTATGCCGAACACGGCGCGGACGCGGATGCCGTGCTGATCGGCTGCTTCGGCGATCCCGGCCTGGATGCGCTGCGCGAATTGGCGCCCGTGCCGGTGCTCGGCCTGGCCGACGCCTCCGCCACCGCCGCGCAGGGTCGCCGCTTTGGCGTTGTGACCGGCGGCGCCGCCTGGCAGCCGATGCTGCAAGAATTCTTCGCCGGCCGCGGCTATGCCGAACAACTCGCCGGCATTCGCACCGTGGCGCCCACGGGCGGCGAGATCGCGCGCGACCCGGAGGGTGCCCTGGCGCTGCTGGCGCAAAGCTGCCGCGACTGCGTCGAGCAGGATGGGGCGGAGGTGGTGATCCTGGGCGGCGCAGGCCTCGCCGGGCTGGCCGCGCGGCTTTCGGTTGGCGTGCCGGTGCTGTGCTCGGTGGAGGTGGGGGTGCGCGCGGCCTTCACGGCACTCGGCCAGGGCGGCGCCGGGCTGATCCCACATGGCGCGGTGGAGACCATCGGCCTGTCGCCAGCGCTGGCAGCGCGCCTCAGTGCTGATACCGCGCCATGAAGCGCCGGTCGATGCGGTCCTTCAGCCACCACACCCAGCGCCCGCCGAACACAAAGCCGTTGCGCGTGCCGAGCGCCCGCCCATCCGCCAGGGACAGCAGCCGCAGATAGTCCTGCTGCGGCACATAGGGCTGCGGCGTCTCGCCCATCGCCACCGCGCGTAGATTGGCCGCCAGCACCGGACCCTGCCGAACGGCGAAGACGCCGGCCTTGGGCAGGGGCTCGGGAAAGCTCGCCACATCGCCCACGGCGAAGATGTCGGCATGGCCCTCCGCGCGCAGGCAGGCATCCACCCGCAGGAAGCCGCGCGCATCCCGCGCCAGCCCGGTTTCCGCCAGCCAGGGTGCCGCGGCCGCGCCGGTGGCCCAGATCACGGCAGAGGCCGGCAGGGTTTCGCCGTCCTCCATATGCACCGCGCCCGGCGCAACCCGCGCCGCATTCCGCCCTTCCGAAAGCGTCACGCCATGCCGCGCCAGCGCACGCTTCGCCCGGCGCCGCAGCCCGTCAGGAAAGCCCGCCAGCAGGCCGGATGCACCGGCCACCAGCGTGACGGAAGCCGGAAGCCGCACCGCCAATGCGCAGGCCACCTCGAACCCCGCAGCGCCGCCACCCACCACGACGAGGTGCTCCCCCGGCTGCGCCGCCTCGGTGATGGCCTGCATCCGTGGCAGCAGCGCATCGATCGGCTTCAGCGGCAGCGCGTGTTCCGCGGCACCTGGCGTGCGGCTGGTATCGGGCGTCGCGCCCGTGTCGATCGACAGCAGGTCCCAGGCGATCTCCGGCCCACCCGCCCGCAGCACCATCCGAGCCTGCGGGTCGATCCCGGTGCAGCGGTCCAGCAGCAATTCCACCCCGCAACGCGCGGTCAGTGCCGGCATGTCGATCAACGCCTGCGCCGGCTGATACAGCCCGGCCATCACGCCCGGCAGCATGCCGGAATAGGGCGACATCTCCTCCCGCGTCAGCAGGGTCACGCGCCAGCCGGGCAGGGGCCTTTGCCCGAGCTGGCGCAGCACCTCCACATGGGCATGGCCACCGCCGAGCAGCAGCAGATGGCGAAGGTTGTTCACGGGCGGCATCCTGAGTCCTCCCCACATCATGCCCCGGACGGCGCCGCGGCGGGAGGGCTTTCGCCCGTCCTCGCCCGGCGGCATCCTGGCGCCTGAACCGAAGGACGCCGCCCATGGCCTTCCGCTGCGACCTCATCCTCCGCGACGCCACGCTGATCGACGGCACCGGTGCGCCGCGCCGCCGCGGCGATGTCGCGGTGCGCGGCGACCGCATCGCGGCGATTGGCGACCTCTCCGGCCTGGCGGCGGACCGCGAGGTGATGGCCGAGGGCCGCGTCGTCGCCCCCGGCTTCATCGATGCGCATTCGCATGACGACCAGGCGGTGCTCTGCGGCCCGGCCTGCATGCTGTGCAAGACCAGCCAGGGCGTGACCACGGTGGTGGTCGGCAATTGCGGCATCAGCCTGGCCCCCGTGCCGATGGCCGAGCGCCCACCTGCGCCGATGGACGGCATCTGCGCCCCCGAATGGTGGATTTTTGACAGTTTCGCAGCCTATGCCGAACGCCTGCAGGCCACACCCTCCGCCGTCAACACGCTGGCGCTGATCGGCCATATGTCACTGCGGATCGGTGCCATGGGCCGCGATACCGGGCGGCCGGCGACCGACAAGGAAGCCGAGCGGATGCGGAAGCAACTCGCCCAGGCCCTGTCCGAAGGCGCCGCCGGCTTCTCCACTGGCCTGTTCTACCCGCCCAGCAAGGCCGCGCCGACTGAGGAGGTGATCGCGGTGGCGGAAGCGCTGCGCGAACACCGGGGCCTCTACGTCACGCATATGCGCGACGAGGCGGATCATGTGCTGGACAGCATCGAGGAGACGCTGCGAATCGGCCGCGCGGTCGGCGCGCCCATCATCATCAGCCACCACAAATGCGCGCAGCCGGAGAATCACGGTCGCTCCGCCGAGAGCCTGGCGCTGATCGCGCACCACGCGGCGGGCTACCCGGTGGCCTTCGATGTCTATCCCTACACCGCCTCCTCCACCTCCCTCGCCGCGCGCCCACCGCGGCCGGATGTGCCGGTCACGGTCACCTATTCCGTCCCGCATCCCGAAATGGCAGGCCGCGCGCTGGACGGCATCGCCGCCGAATGGGGCGTGGACCTGGCCGAGGCCGCGCGGCGCCTGGCCCCCGGCGGCGGCGTCTTCCACAACATGGCGGAGGCCGATGTGCGCCGCATCCTGGCGCATCCCCTCTCCATGGTCGGCAGCGATGGCGGGCCGTTGGCGCCGCACCCGCACCCGCGGCTATGGGGCACTTTTCCACGCGTGCTTGGCCATTACAGCCGGGAGCTGGGGCTGTTCGACCTGGAGACGGCCGTGCACAAGATGACCGGCCGCACGGCGGCGATCTTCGGCATCCCGGATCGTGGCGTGCTGCGGGAAGGCGCCTTCGCCGACCTGGTGCTGTTCGACGCCGCCACGGTGCGCGACCGCGCCAGCTTCGCAGAACCGCGCCAGGTGGCAGAGGGCATCGTCGAGACCTGGGTGAACGGCCAATCCGTCTACACCCACGCCGACGGCGCCAGCGAAACACCCGCCGGCCGCCTGCTGCGCCGGGAGGCGCCGGAGACCGTTTGAGACCCACCCCAAGACACGCAAGAAAGCACCCATGAACACCTATCGATTCGACCACCTCCACCTCCGCAGCCCGAACCCGGAGGCGACCGCCGCCTTCTACGTCTCGGCCTTCGGCGCCGAGATCAAGCAGCGCGTGACGCCGGGCGGAAAGCTGCGGATCATCCTCGACCTCGCCGCCGTGCCGCTATTCGTGGAGGAAGTGCCGGCCGACACCGCCGCCCCGCCGCCGCCGCCCTTCCTGGGGCTGGAGCATGTGGGCCTCGGCGTCGATGACCTGGATGCGGCGCTGGCCGACCTCAAGTCCAAGGGCGTGCCGCTGATCTCCGGCCCCACCGAGGCCCGCCCCGGCGTCCGCATCGCCTTCCTCCAGGCGCCGGATGGCGTGCGCGTGGAACTGATCGAACGCCGCGGCTGATCCTGCCGGGCCGATGACGCCCTGGGCGCCGGTTGCCGCCATGCTGGCCGGCGGCGTGCTGGGCGCGGCGCAGATCGGCAAGGTGCCGGCGGCGATGACCACCATCGGCGCCGAATTCGGCCTGGGCCTGGCCGGCGCGGCGCTGCTGGTTTCGCTGTTCGCGCTGATGGCGGCGCTGGGCGGCCTGGGCATCGGCCTGGCCGTGGCACGGATCGGGCCGCGCCGGGCGCTGCTGTCCGGATTGGCGCTGGGCGCCGTGGCGGCGGTGGCGGCGGCGCTGGCACCCAACGCGCCGTTGCTGCTGCTGGCGCGGGTGGCGGAAGGCGCCGGCTTCCTGCTGCTGGTGGTCGCCGCCCCCGGGCTGATTTCCGCCAGCGTCGCCGCGCGTGACCGCGGCCTCGCCATGGGGCTGTGGGGCACCTACATGCCGGCAGGCATCGCGCTCGGCCTGGTCAGCGCGCCGCTGGTGGAGGCGCAGGGCTGGCGCTTCGCCTGGATGGTGCTGGCGCTGGCCCTCGGCCTTGCCGCGCTGGTGTGCTGGCGCCTGGTGCCACGCGACGCGGTGGTGGAGGCGCCGCCCGCCGCCCCCATCCCGGCGCAACTGCGCGCGCTGGTCGCCGCACGCCGGCCGCTGCAAATCGCGAGCGCCTTCGCCACCTACAACACGTTGTATTTCGGTATCGCCGCCTTCCTGCCGGCCCGCCTCGAATCGCTCGGCGCCGGCACTGGCGGGGCCGGGGCCGCGGCTGCCCTGGCGGCACTGGCCAATGCCGCCGGTAACCTCGTGGCCGGTCTGCTGATGCGCCGCGGCGTGGCGGCGGAGCGGCTGGTGGTGGTGGGTGCGCTCGGCATGGCGGTGATGGGAAGCGGCGTCTATCTGGTGCCGGACCCGACCGCGGTGGTGGTGCTGGCGGTGCTGGCCTGCGGCATCGGCGGGCTGCTGCCGGCGGCCTGTTTCGCCCTGCTGCCGCGTGCCGTGCCGGACCCGGCGCTGGTGGCACCCGCGGTCGGGCTGGTGATCCAGGGCAATAACCTGGCGCAGCTTCTGGCACCGCCACTGATCGGCGCATTGGCGACGCAATCCTGGGCGCTGGCCGCGTTGCCGCTGCTTGTGGCGGGGCTGCTCGCGACATTGGCAGGTCGGTCCCTCGCACGCTGAATTCGCACCCGAAGCGGTCTTGTCGTCCTGCGCTCCGGCGGCCAAGCTGCATCCCACGCGGCCCGCAAGCGCCGCACCCAGGGATTGCTGCACGCCAACCGATTCGAAGGGAGCGTATACATGCCAAGCCATCTCGACCGCCGCCACCTGCTCGGCCTCGCCGCGACGCTGCCGTTGCTGGGGGCCTCCGCCCAGGCGCGGCCGCTGGACCAGGTGCTGTCCACCCGCCGCCTGCGCGCCGGCATCAACCCCACCTTGCCGCCGATGGGCCTGTTCAACGAGCGCAACCAGATCGATGGCTTCGACGCCGATATCGCGCGCGAGATCGCCCGGCGAATGAATGTCGAGCTGGAGATCGTGCAGGTCGGCAGCCCGGACCGCATTCCCTTCCTGCAGGCGGACCGCATCGACATCGTGCTAGGCTCCATCACCCGCACGGTGGAGCGCGCGCTGGTCATCGACTACACCGTGCCGTTGCACACCCAATCCATGGTGGTGCTGACCAAGGCGAGCGGCACGGCGGTGCCGATCAACACCCCGGCGGACCTCAACAACCGCGCCGTGCGGCTGGTACAGGTGCGCGGCACGGTGGGCGTGCCCTGGATTGCCGCCAACGCGGCGCAGGCGCAGGTGACGCTGCTCGACAACTACCCGGATTGTTTCCGCGCCCTGGCCCAGGGCCGCGCGGATGCGATGGTGGATGTGGCGGAATCCGTGGTCATCCCGATGCGGAACTTCCCCGTGCAGTGGAAGATCCTGGACGAGGTGCTGGCCAGCTTCTGGGTCGGCATCGGCGTGCAGAAGGGCAACACCACGCTGAAGGACGTTCTGAACGTCATCCTCTTCGAGATGCATCGCAGCGGCTTCGTCAACACGACGTGGCAGAAGTATTTCGGCGTGCCGATGACGACGCCGATTCCCTTCAACCCGATGTTCTGAAGCGTCCCGCGTGCAGCTTCAATACGGGCAGGTCTGGCAATACCTGCCCGATTTTCTGGTGGGTGCGGCGACCGCGCTGTGGATCGCCGGCGTGGCGTTTGCCGGCGGCCTGCTGATCGGCCTGGCCGGCGCTGCGGCGCTGACCTACGCCGCATGGCCGCTGCGCGCGCTGGTCATCGCCTATGTGCGCTTCTTCACCTACACGCCGCAGCTTGTGCAGATCTTCTTCCTGTTCTTCGCACTGCCGGAAATCGGCATCATGCTGTCGCCTGTCGTCGCCGTGCTGATCGGCATGACGCTGAATGCCGGCGCCTACCTGACCGAGATCGAGCGCGCCGGCTTCACCAGCGTGCCGCGCGCGGAGCTGGAGGCAGCGGAGACGCTCGGCTTCGGCCGCGTGCAGACCGTGTGGTACGTGATCGCGCCACATGTGATCCGCGCGCTGTATCCGGCGCTGTCCAGCCACTACATCATCATGACGCTCGGCACCTCCATGGCCGCGATCTTCGGGGTGGAGGAGTTGACTGGCCGGGCGATGAACGCGAACGCCATCTCCTTCCGCTCCGTCGAGATATTCTCCATCGTCGCGGTGATCTACATCGCGCTGACGGTGGTGGCCTCCGCGCTGCTGTGGCTGGTCGGGCGCTGGCTGTTCCGGGTGAAGGCCAAGGTGTTCTGAGATGAATGCCTGGGACATGCTTTTGGCGGAGGCGCCGCGCTTCTACACCTGGTGGAACCTGCGTTTCCTGGCGATCGCGGTGGGCAACACGCTGATTGCCGCCGTCGCCGGATGCAGCATCGGCTACGCCATCGGCTTCCTGCTGGCGGTGTTGCGACTGCCGCAGATCAATCCCGTCGCGCCGCTGCGCGCCCTCTGCATCCTTTGGGTCGAAATCTTCCGACGCATCCCGTTCCTCGTGCTGCTGCTGCTGGTGTTCTTCCTGTCGCAATTCGCGCGGCTGGAGGCGCCGCTTTGGTCCATCGCCGTCACCGCCGTGGCGCTGCGCATGTCCGCGCTGGCGGCTGAGAACGTGCGCGCGGGGTTCGAGACGGTGCGGCGCACCCAGTGGGAAGCCGCGCTGACCATGAATCTGCCGGGCCTGACCACCTTGCGCCGCGTGGTGCTGCCGCAGAGTTGGCGCGTGATCCTGCCGCCTTCGATCGTGCATGTGCTGTCGATGGTGAAGGAGACCTCGCTGGTCAGCCAGATCGGCTTCATCGAGATCACCTTCGCGGCGAAGATGCTGACCCAGCGCGGCTTCTCCGCGTTGATCACCTATGGCACCGCGCTGGTGCTGTACTTCATCATCAGTTGGGCGCTGGCCAATCTCGGCCGCTGGGCAGAACGGCGGCTGACGGTGCGGCCTACAAACCTGACGCCCTGAGCGCCGCGCGCAGCATCGCCGCCTCCGCCACATCCACCGGCGGCTGCGGCAGGCGCAGCGTGGCATCGGGGATGACGCCCATCTCGCGGAGACAGAATTTCAGCCGTGCGGTGGCACGTCCGGCGGGCGGGGCGCCGTAGATCGCCTCCGCCAGCGGCTCCAGCTTCTCGTGCAGTGCGCGGGCGGCAGGCAGGTCGTTGGCGCGCACCGCGGCGTCCAGCGCCACGATCTCATCCGGCAGGATATCCGCCAGCGAAACCAGGCTGCCATCCGAGCCATGCACATAGCAGGCGAACAGATGCTCATCGCCGGAGGCGCAGACGGCGACATCCGGCCGTTTGGCGCGGACACGGCGGCGGACATCGTCGTAGCTGTCCACCTCCCAGCCGCCTTCCTTGATGCCGACCACCTCCGGAATATCCAGCAGGGCGTCCAGCGTTTCGGCCGTGAAGCCCATGCGGCCGGCGGCGTGGTGCGCCTGGAACAGGAACATCGGCATCCCCGGCACGGCATCCGCCACCGCGCGATGGTGCAGCACGGACATCGCCGTGGTGTGGGCGAGCGCGAAACTGTTCGGCAGGAACACCATCACCGCATCGGCGCCGGCCGCCTTCGCGTCCCGCGCCTCCGCCGCCGTCTCCAGGCTGCTTTCGGCATTGACGCCCGCCACCACGAGGCGGGAGGCACCGACGGTCGCGACCGAGACCTCCACCGCGCGCTTCTTCTCCGCCCGCGTCATCACATAGTTCTCGCCGGCATGGCCGTTGATCAGCACGCCCGCCATGCCGTCCCGCAGCACGCAATGCGCGGTGTGATGGGCGTAGCTCTCCCAATTCACGCTGAAATCGCCGCGCATCGGCAGCACGGTGGAGGGATAGATGCCGTGGAATGTCTGGGGCTTCACGCCGCATTCTCCTGCGCCAGCAAACGGTCGATGGGAAACAGCGGCAGTTCCGGCGCCTGGCCGCAGATGGCCTGCGCCAGCAGCTTCCCGAGATAGGGGCCGCTGGTATAGCCGGAATGCACGCTGCCGATGATCCAGGCATCGTCGATGCCGGGGATGGGGCCGATGGCGGGCAGTGCATCCGCCGTCTCCGCCTCCAGCCCCAGCCAGGCGCGCACCACCCGCGCGTCCCGCAGTGCCGGTACCGTATGTGCGGCGAGCCGCACATTGCCGAGGAAGCTCTCCGGCTTCACAGCAAGCCCGCCGCGCGCGCGATCGCCGATGCCCTGCCAGCCGCCGCCGATCAGCACGGATCCATTCGCATACTGCTTCAGCGACAACAGGCCCGATGCCACGCCGAGCACCGTCCGCATCACCGGAGCCATGCGTTCCGTCACCACAAGCTGGTTGATCAGCACCTTGATCGGCAGTGTCACGTCAAGCCAGGCCGCCATGTCCTGCAGCCACACGCCGCCAGCCAGCACGATGCGCTTCGCCTGCACGGTGCCCGTCGCCGTGTCCAATACGAAGCCCGGCTCGATGCCGCGCACCGCGCAATTCTCCCGAAGTTCCACGCTCGCATTGAGCAAGGCCGGCCGGAAGGCGCGGCCGGTGAGATAGGCGCTGGTGAATCCGTCGATCGGGCAATGCCCGGCCGCGATGACCCGGTCCGACAGCCCCGGTTCAATCTCCCGCGCACGCGCCGCGGAAACCAGTTCGATCGGAGCGCCCGCCTGCCGCCGAAAATGCGCCCGCTCCTCCAGCATTGCCGCCTCATGCTCCGTGAAGGCGACGGAAAGGCCCGGGCAGGCGGTGGCGAGCACATGGCCGCCATCGCACCATTCCGGCATGCGCAGCCACATATCATGCGCCCGCAGCGCATAGGGGATCAGCGCCGCGCGGGTCATCTGCATGGTCAGCGTGCCGGCATTGACGCCGGACGCCTCGCGGCAGATGGCGCCACGATCCAGCAGCACCACCTTCATCCCGGCGCGCGCCAGGAACAGTGCCGTGGAGCAGCCCATCACGCCCGCGCCGATCACCGCGACATCGAACATCAGATCGGCGCCGCGTTCGGCACGGGAATATCGGCATAGTCGAAATCGCCGAGCAGCGCGTCCATCGCCACCGGCCGCAGCGGCAGACGGCCCGTGGCAAAGCCGGCGCGCTCACGGCCACCGCAATGCATCGCCACCAGCTCCGCCGCCGTCTCACCGCAGAGCCGCCCCTGGCAGGGGCCCATGCCGCAGCGCGTAAACTGCTTCATCTGGTTCATGTCGGCCGCGCCATCGGTGCAGGCGGCGTCGATCTGCGCGCGCGTCACGCCTTCGCAGCGACACACCACGGTCTCGGCCGGGATTGCGCGGACCAACGCCGGTCGTAGCGCCATCATCCGCGCCATCGCGCCGCCGGCCCGCGCGGCGCGCGCGAAATCCCGCGCGGGGGCGGCGCGGGCCACGTCGTGGTCCGGCAGCATTCCAAGGTCGTGCAGAGCCGCCAGCGCTGCCAGGCGGCCTGAGGCCGGTGCGGCCGCGGCGCCGCGCACGCCCGCGCCATCACCGGCCGCGTAGAGGCGCTGCACGGAACAACGCTGGTCCGCATCCAGCACCGGCACCCAGCCGCCGGCCTCCGCCGCGTAGCGATGCGCGGCGCGGAAGGCCCGCGTGGCTTCCGTCGCCGGCACCAGGCCGTGCCCGATGCACAGCGCGTCGCAGTCAATCCAGTGGTCACCGACCAGCACGCGTTCCAGCACATCCCCCCCCGCCGCCGCGGCAACCCGCGCGCCGGACAGCACGCGCACGCCGCGCGCCAGCATCTGCGCCCGCCACACCAGGCCGCGCGCGAGCAGGTCTGGCCGCACCGCTAGGGCGGGCAGCGCGCGCGCCCATTCGCGGCTAGCGGCCAGATCCACCACCGCCGCCACCTCCGCCCCCGCCTTCAGCAGCTTCGCCGCCACGGCGTAGAGCAGCGGCCCGGCACCAGCCACCGCCACGCGCCGGCCCGGCAGCACGCCATGCGCCTTTAGCAGAATGGTCGCCGCTGCCAGGCCGAGCACGCCGGGCAGCGTCCAGCCCGGAAAGGCGATAATGCGTTCATGCGTGCCGGCACACAGCACCAGCGCACGCGCCTCCACGGCGAAGCTCTGCCCATCCGGTGCCAGCGCGTCGAGGCGGAACGGTGCGGCCTCCGCACCCATGGGCACCAGCGGCCCGCCGCCGATACCCCAGACGCGGCATCCGGTTCGCACCTCCGCGCCGGATTGCCGCAGGGCGGCGCGCAGCGCGTCACCGGCGCGGCTATCCGCATCGGGCGGCACGACGAAGCCCGCGGGCGGTGCGCGATACACCTGGCCGCCAGGCGCCGCGCTTTCCTCCAGCAGCACCACGCGCGCGCCCCGCTGCGCCGCTTCCGTCGCCGCGGCCATGCCGGCTGGCCCACCACCCAGCACCGCGATGTCGTGAATCATGCCGCCGTCACCACCATGCCGGCGTAGATGGGTGTGAGGCAGGCCTGCGCCAGCCTGCCATCCACGCGCAGCAGGCATTGCTGGCACACACCCATCATGCACAGCGCCGCGCGTGGCCGCGCCGAATCCTGTCCTTCGCCCAGCCGTCGTATACCGGCGGCGATCAGTGCAGCGGCGAGGTTTTCGCCCTCGGGCGCGGTCAGTGACCGGCCTTCGAAGCTGAAGGCGACGTCAGCGGGGCGCGAAATACCCGCGATTCGGATGGGGTGTGCCACATCTTTCATCCTATCTTGCTTCGCGATCACGTCCATGTCCGCAAAGCCGCTTGACGACATGGCGGTAACGCAAAGAGACTTCGTTGCAACAGACAGGGAAGTGGGTCCGGGCTTGGCCTTCCTCGCGCTTGATGGTTTGTCCGCCAGCTATGGCGGCGCACAGGACGTTCTCTGCGACGTCACGCTGAACTTCGCGAAGGGCGAGGTGGTCGGGCTGATCGGCCCGTCGGGTTCTGGCAAATCCTCGCTGCTGCGCGCGCTGGTCGGCCTGCTGAAGCCGCATGCCGGGCGCGTGACGCTGGGCGGACAGGCGGTGGATTATGGCAACCGCGAATCGCTGCGCGCGGCTCGGGACCGTTTCGCTATCGTTTTCCAGCAATACAACCTGTTCCAGAACATGACGGCGCTCCGCAACGTCGCCATCGCGCCCACGCTGGTGAAGAAGCGCAAATCGGCGGAGGTCGAGGCGGAAGCGCGCGGTCTTTTGACCAAGGTCGGGCTGGGCGAGAAGTTCAACGCCTATCCGGATGAGCTTTCGGGCGGCCAGCAGCAGCGCGTCGCCATCGCTCGCGCTTTGGCCCTGCACCCCGACATCCTGCTGCTGGATGAGGTGACCAGCGCGTTGGACCCCGAATTGGTGGGAGAAGTGCTGGACACCATCCGCGCCCTGCACGCCGATGGCATGACCATGCTGATCGTCAGCCACGAGATGGCCTTCATCCGTGAAGTCGCGACCACCGTCGTTTTCATGGACCAGGGCCGCGTGGTCGAGGTCGGCCCGCCGGCCCAGATCTTCGACGCGCCGCAAAGCCCGCGGCTGCGTGACTTCACCGCCCGCATCCTGCGGCATTAAGGAGAGCCATCGCCATGACCGATCGCCGCTCACTTTTCGTCGGGGGTGCCGCCGCGGCCGCCGCCGGTGCCGCGTTGTTCACGCCGGGTCAGGCCTCTGCGCGGCCGCTGGAGGATGTGCTGCGCGCGAATGAGCTGCGCGTCGGGGTCAACCCCACGCTGCCGCCGCGCGCGCTCTACAACGACCGCAACCAGATCGACGGCTTCGAGCCGGAGGTCGCGGCCGCCATCGCGCGCAAGCTGGGCGTGGCCCTGGCGCTCCAGCCCGTCGGCTCGCCGGATCGGATCCCGATGGTCGCCTCCGGCCGCATCGATTTCGTGATGGGCGCCATGTCCCGCACCAGCGAACGCGCCAAGGTCATCGACTACACCGTGCCGGTGCATTCCGAGAATTACGGCATCGTCGCCGTCCAGGGCCGTGGCCATACGACGCTGGAGGCGCTGAACAAGCCGGATATCACGCTGGCCCAGGTGCGCGGCACCACCGCCATCCCCTACATCGCGCGCGTTATCCCCAATGCGCAGGTGCTGCTCCTGGACAACTACCCGGATCGCAACCGCGCCATCGCCCAGGGCCGCGCCCAGGCCAGCTTCGACGGCATCGACTCCGTGCGCTTTGCCCTGCGGCCCTTCCGCCAGGTGCAGTGGGAGGTGACGGCCGTGCCGACCTTCGGCGTCACCTATTCCGGCCTTGGGGTTGCCAAGAACAACCACTCGCTCCGCAACTGGCTCAACATCGCGCTGTATGAGCTGCACATGGACGGTACGATCGAGCGGGCGTGGGAGAAGTGGTTCGACGGGCCGATGTTCACCAAGGTGCCGCACAGCCCCTTCTTCTAAGGCATGAGCTACACGCTCATCTATTCGCAGGTCACCGGCCATATTCCCTATCTGCTGGCCGGGGCCTGGCTGACGCTGCAACTGGCCTGCATCTCCTTCTTCATCGGCTGGGCCATCGGGCTGGTGAATGCGGCGGTGCTGGCCTATGGGCCGCGCCCGGCGCAGATGGCGGTGCGGGCCTATGTGACCTTCTTCATCAACACGCCCCTGCTGGTGCAGATCTTCTTCATCTTCTTCGTGCTGCCGGATATGGGCATCCTGCTCTCGCCCTACGCCGCGGTCGCCATCGGCATGTCGCTGAATGCCGGCGCCTATCTCACGGAAATCCAGCGGGCCGGCTTCAGCAGCCTGCGGCGGGCGGAGATGGATGCGGCTGCGGCGATGGGCTTCAGCCTGGTGCAGACCATCTGGTACGTCGTGCTGCCGCATATCGCGAAGGCGCTGTACCCGCCGCTGGCGAACCAGTTCATCATCCAGGTGATGACCACCTCCATCGCCGCCATCTTCGCGGTCGAGGAACTCACGGGCCGCGCCTACAATGTGAACGCCCTGACCTTCCGCGCGCTGGAGGTCTTCTCCATCACTGCCGTCATCTATATCGCGCTGACCATCGTCTGCAGTCTGGCGCTCGCCCTGCTCGGACGCTGGCTGTTCCGCGTCAACGCGAAGGTGTTCTGAGCGATGTGGGAACAGGTAATGGAGGAAGCGCCGCGCTTCTTCGGATACTACAATCTGCTGTTCATCGGGGAGGCGCTGGTCAACACGCTGCTGCTGTCCTGGATCGGCGCCACTGTCGGATTCGGCTTTGGCTTCCTGTTTGCCATCTGCCGCCACCCGCGGCTGTTCGGCGTGCTGCCGCTGCGGATTGTCGCCACGCTGTATGTCGAGCTGTTCCGCCGCATTCCCTTCCTGGTGAAGCTGATGTGCGTGTTCTTCGCCTTCCAACTTTCCGGCGCGCAGGCCTCGCTGTTCACGGTGGCGCTCGTCACGGTCGTGCTGTCCGCGGCGGCCTTCGCGGCGGAGATCGCGCGGGCGGGTCTCGAATCCATCCCCGCGCCACAATGGGATGCGGCGGAGGCAATGAATTTCGGGCGCTGGCGCACCCTGTGGCGCGTGGTCGCGCCGCAGAGCTTTCGGATCGTTCTGCCACCGCTGTTCGGCTACACGGTCGGCTTCATAAAAAGCACCTCCATCGCCAGCCAGATCGGCGTGATGGAGCTGACCTATGCGGCGAAGATCCTCAACACGCGCGGCTTCTCCGCGCTGCTGTGCTTCGGCACCATCCTGCTGCTGTATTTCCTGATCTGCTGGCCCACCAAACATTTCGGCGAACGGCTGGAACGCCGCCTCGCCCGACGCTGAGGACCCACGCCATGCCCTACACCATGCCCGGTACGCATCTGCTGCAGGGCGCCATCGACCCGCATGTGCATTGCGCGCCGCATCTGAACGGCCGTTCGGTGAATGTGTTCGAGGCGGTGCGCCAGGCGGCAGCGGCGGGCATGCGGGCCATCGGCATCATGTGCAACTTCCAGAACACCTCCGGCTTCGCGGCGCTGGCGAATGACGAGCTGGGCCATCTCGGCTGCAAGGCCTTCGGCGGCGTCATCATGCAGCCCACCGCCGGCGGCGTGACGCTGGAAGTGGCGAAGGCCGCAATCGGCTATGGCTACGGTCCGGGCACCGGCGCGCGCTTCGTCTCCCTGCCCACGCACCACACCCGCTACATCGCGGAACGCGAGGGCCGCAGCCCGGCCTTCCTGGAGACCACCTTCCAGGTTCCCGACTCCGGCAAGGTGCCGGACGTGGTCTGCGCCATCATGGATCTGTGCGCGGAGAAGGATGTGGTGTTCGATTGCGGCCATGTCTCCGGCCGAGAGGCCGTTGCCTTGGCCGAGGAATGCAAGCGCCGCGGCGTCACCCGCATCCGCACCCATGGATCCCGCTACGCCATCGACCAGATCCAGGCCATCACCGCGCTCGGCGGCTATGTGGAGCTGTCCTTCTTCATCCTGACCCATGCGACGCAGGTCGGGCTGACGCATGTGGATGAGGAAAAGCACAAGATCGCCTCCGCCAGCACCATCCAGGATTTCACCCCGCGCATCCGCGCCGCGGGGGACCATTGCATCCTGTCCTCCGATGGTGGCGTGTTCCTGCTGCCGCCGCCGGTCGAGTGCTTCCGGGAATACATGCTGCTGGTGCAGAGCGAGGGCTTCTCCGACGTCGAGATCCGCCGGATGACTTCGGCCAACCCGGCGGCCCTGTTCGGCCTCGACTGACCTGCCTCAGTGCGCCATCAGCACCGGCACCGTCATGCGCGCCAGGATGCCGCGCGTGACGCCGCCGAGGATCAGTTGGCGCAGGCGGGAATGGCCATAGGCGCCCATGACGATCAGGCCGGCGTCGGAATCCGCAGCCTCGTTCAGCAGCAGGTCGGCCGCGGGTACCTCATTCGTCATCAGATGCTCCGCGGTCGCCTTTACGCCGTGGCGGGCCAGATGCAGGGCGATGTCGATGGCCGGCACGTCGCCATCCCCGCCGATCCCCTGGCGCGGATTGATGGACAGCACCTTCACCTCCCGCGCCGCACGCAGCAGCGGCAGCGCATCATGCACGGCACGCGCCGCTTCGCGCCCAGTCTTCCAGGCCACCAGTACCCGCTCCGGCGCGGTCCGGAAGACGCCGGCATAGGGCACCATCAGCACCGGGCGGCCGGATTGGAACAGCACTTGTTCCAGGATCGCCTCGTCCAGCCGCGCATCCGGGCTCGCCGGGTCCGGCTGGCCCAGCACGGTCATGTCGGCGTAGCGGGCGTGCAGCGTCACCGCGTCCACCGGCAGCGTATCGGTCTCCCGCCATTCGCCGCGCAGCCCGTCCCGGCGCAGCTTGTTTTCGAAGGCGGCACGGGACCGGGTGGCGGCAACGGCGGCCTCGGCCCGCACGCGCTGGGCCAATTCGCCCAATGTGGCGCTGGCCAGGTTGCCGGTCAGGCCGATGGGCAGGGAGGCCTCCACCGCATGCAGCCCGATCAGATGCGCGTCATGCCGTGCGGCCAGAGCCGCCGCGAAGTCCAGCCGCTTTGCAGCACCCTCGGTGCCATCAAGATGAACCAGCAGATCCTGCAAGGCCATGGCTTCGTTCTCCGACCTGGTTTGTCCTGGGGGCAGGATGAGCCCTGTGGCCAGCCCTGGCCTTGATCCGCATCATGCTGCCCGCCCGCTGATCTGGCCCGCCGCCGGCGGCCCCGGTCAAGCTGAACCGCCTGTCATCCAGCCGCAAGGAGTCCGCCCGATGCAGATCGACATCCCCGAGGTCGTCGCCGAGGTCACCGCAGCCTTTAATCGGTACGAGCAGGCGCTGGTTGCAAATGACGTGGTGGTGCTGGATGAACTTTTTTGGAACGATCCGCGCACCATCCGATACGGTGCGACCGAAATCCTGCATGGCTTTGCCGAGATCATGGAGTTCCGCGCCAGCCGCCCCTCGGTCGGGCTGGAGCGGACCCTGCTGCGGACCGTCATCACCACGCACGGGTCGGATTTTGCCACCGCCAACACCACCTTCGAGCGGAACGGCCGTGTCGGGCGGCAGAGCCAGACATGGGTTCGCCGGGCGGAAGGTTGGCGCGTGGTGGCCGCGCATGTCAGTTTGATGACGGCAGGTGCCTGATTCGCATCAGCACCTCTTCAAGGACGCGTGAGTCCAGATTTTGCACCGTAGTGCGGGGCGACGGTGGCCCACATGCACTGATACACTCAGTGCAAACATTGTAGCCTCCGTGCGGCGAATTCATGGCATTTGATCCACTTCTTCTTTCCGCGCCGCGTCTCCTCCCTCCGGGGCTGTGCACGCTTGTCGATCCGGACCTGGTTTGGTTGCATCTGATTTCGGATGTGGCCACCGGTCTTGCTTATCTTTCGATACCGGCCGCGCTTCTGGTCTTCGCGATGCGGCGTCGGGATCTGGCCTATCCCTGGGTCTTCGTCCTGTTCGCCGCATTCATCATCGCCTGCGGCGCAACGCATCTCATGCATGCCTACACCATGTTTATTCCGGCCTATGAGGCCGAGGGGCTGGTCAAGGCGATCACTGCCGCCGTCTCCGTCACCACCGCGATCGTATTGTGGCCCCTGCTGCCCCGCCTCCTCGCTCTGCCCAGCCCGGAGGCGATGGCGCGGGAGGTCCAGGATCGACGCGCGGCGGAAACGCGGGCCCTGGCGAGTGAGGCGCGCAGCGCCGCCTTCATCGCGCATCTGGCGGAGGCACTGTTCGTCATCCGCGTGGTGCCGGATGGCGGCTTCCAGGCGGAGACGGTGAACCCGGCCTTCGAACGCCTGTTCGGCATCACGGCGCAGGCGATCCGACAGCAGCCGCTGGAGCAGGCGGTGCCCGCCCCCATGCTGGCCGCCGCGCTGCCATATTGGCACCAGGCGGTGGCGCAGCGCCAGCCCGTTGAATATGTGATGGAGGCCGAAACCCCGGCCGGCTGGCGCGTCTGGCAGACCGTGTTGGTGCCGATGGTGGGCGCGGATGGGCATGTGGAACGGCTGCTCGGCTCGGCGCGGGATATCACCATGACCCGCCGCCTGCAGGCGGATCTGCTGCAAAGCGCGCGGTTGGCGACCGTTGGCACCATGTGCGCGGGCCTCGCCCATGAAACCAGCCAGCCGCTGAATGCCGCGACGCTCTGGCTCCGCAACGCCCGCGCCGCGACCGAGGGCCTGCAGCCCGAGGCGCAGCTGACCCGGCTGCACACCGCCTTCGAGATTGTCGAGGGCCAGTTGCGACGGGCCGGTGACCTGGTGGCACGCATCCGCGCCCTGCCGGGCGATGAGGCTGGCGCGACCCAGGTCTTCGATGCGGGCCGCGCGGCGGCGAATGCGGTGGCCACTGCCGCCGGCCAGTATGCACTGGAAGGGATTGATGTGGTCCTGCAGGACAACCCGGATCCATTGCCGGTGCGCGGCGCGCCGGCGCGGCTGGAACAGGCGCTGCTGCAATTGCTGGCCAATGCGCGTGATGCGGTGCAGGACAGGCAGGCCGGCGAGCCGGGCAACAAGGCGCGGATCACCGTGGCCCTGCGGGAGGAAGCCGGGGAGGCGGTGGTGGAGGTGCAGGATACCGGACCCGGTGTGCCGGATGCGCTGCGCGATGCGATCTTCGACCCCTTTTTCACCACCCGCGACCCCGGCCGCGGCAGCGGACTTGGCCTGGCGCTCGCGGCGGCGGTGGCGCGCGGCATGGGTGGCCGGATCGTCCAGCAAAATGCGCCGGAGGGTGGTGCGGTCTTTACCATGCGCCTCGCTCTCGCACCGCTTGCGTGTCTGCTGACCACGGATGAGGCGAGGATCTGATGGCGTGGCGAATCCTGGTTGTCGAGGATGAAGGCCTCGCCGCGATGGCGATCGAGGATGAGTTGCTGCGTGAGGGGTATGAGGTGGAATGGGCGCCTGACGGGCAGGCCGCGCTGGAGGCCGCTTCCCGCAAGCCGCCGGACCTGCTGCTGACCGATCTGCGCATGCCGCGCCTGGACGGCGCCGCGCTGATCCGGGCGCTGCGGACCGCCACGCCCGCGCTGCCCGTGGTGGTGATGACCGGCTATGCCCCGGCGGGCGGCGCCGAGGCCTTCGCGCATCCCGGCGAGGGGCCGGTCGCGTTGTTCCCCAAGCCGCTGGACATGGATGCGGTGCTGGCGGTGCTTCGCAAGCTGCTGCCGGAGCCATAAGCTGCCGCCAGGCGGCGGATGGAACGGCACATGGTATTCTCCCTGTCGGGGCAGGTGGCGCTGGTGACTGGCGCATCTGGGGCGCTTGGCCGCCATTTCGCCCGCGTGCTGCACGGCGCCGGGGCGCGGGTGGTGCTGGCGGCGCGGCGGCCGGAGGCGGTGGCGACGCTGGCGGCGGAACTCGGCCCGGGCGCCATGACCGTGGCGCTGGATGTGACACAGGATGCCAGCATCGCCGCGGCGCTGGAGGCCGTTCAGGTGCAATTCGGCGCCCCCACCATCCTGGTGAACAATGCCGGCATCGCCGCGACCCGCCCTTTCCTCGACCATACCGAGGCGGATTGGGACCAGGTGATGGCCGTGGATCTGCGCGGCGCCTTTCGGGTGGCGCAGGCGGTGGGGCGGGCGATGGTGGCGGCGGGGCAGGGGGGTGCCATCGTCAACGTCGCCTCCATCCTTGGTGCACGCGTGATCCCGGGCGTTGCCGGCTATTCCGCAGCCAAGGCGGGGCTGATCCAGCTCACCCGGCAGATGGCGGTGGAACTCGCCCGGCACCGCATCCGGGTGAACGCGCTGGCACCGGGCTACATCGCTACCGAGATCAACGCCGATTTCTTCGCCAGCGAGGCCGGCCAGGCGCTGGTGAAACGCATCCCACAGCGCCGGCTTGGCCAGGTCGAGGACCTGACCGGCCCGCTGCTGCTGCTGGCCTCCTCGGCCGGCGCGCATATGACGGGCAGCGTGCTGACCGTCGATGGCGGCCATTCCGTCAACAGCCTGTAAGGATACGCCCCGCATGGATTTCGCCCTGCCGCCCGAGATCGACGCCATCCGCCTGCGCGTGCGCGATTTCGTGGATACGAAGCTGATTCCGCTGGAAGCCGACCGCGCCAATTACGATGAGCATGAGAACATCCACCCGGACGTCCTGCGCCGCCTGCGGGCGGAGGCCAAGGCGGCGGGGCTATGGGCCTTGCAGATGCCGAAGGCCCGCGGCGGCGGCGGCCTGCCCGTGGTCGGCATGGCCGCCTGCTATGAGGAAATGAACCGCGCCATTTTCGGCCCCGTGGTCTTCAACAGCGCGGCGCCCGATGATGGCAACATGATCGTGCTGGAGAAGGTGGCGACGGAGGCGCAGAAGGCGCGCTGGCTGCAACCCATCATCGATGGCGATGTGCAATCCAGCTTCGCGATGACCGAGCCCGATGGCTGCGGCAGCGATCCGTCACTGACCTATACGCGGGCGGAGAAGGTGCAGGGCGGTTGGCGCATCTCGGGGCGCAAGCACTACATCACCGGCGCCGGGGTATCGAAGCATTTCCTACTGATCGCGCGCACCAGCGAGGATGACCGCAAGGGCCTCACCTGCTTCCTGTTCCATGCCGACCAGCCCGGCTGGCGCATCATCCGCCGCATCCCGATCATGGGGCCGGAGGAACATGGCGGGCATTGCGAGATCGCATTCGACGGGCTGGAAATCCCCGACGAGAACGTGCTGATGGGCGTCGGTGACGGCCTCAAGCTGACGCAGATCCGGCTCGGCACCGCACGCCTCACGCATTGCATGCGCTGGCTTGGCATGGGGCGGCGCGCGCTGGAGATCGCCATGGCGCGCATCGCGGAACGGCAGAGCTTTGGGCAGAAGCTGATCGACCGCGAATCCGTGCAGGGGCTGGTCGGCCAGGCGGCGATGGAGCTGGAGATCGGCCGGCTGCTGACCATGAAGGCGGCCTGGGTGCTGGACCAGGGCGGCTTTGCGCGGAAGGAGGTCTCGATGGCGAAGATCGTCGTCGCCGACGCGCTGCACAAATCCGTCGACACGGCGCTGCAATTGCTGGGTGCGCGCGGCTATTCCAAGGACACGCCCGTGGAGTGGATGTACCGCTACGCCCGCCAGGCGCGGCTTGTGGACGGCGCGAGCGAGGTGCACCGCATGGTGCTGGCCAATTTCCTGCGCCGCGAGGGTCGCGATTTCTTCCAGTGGGGCGCGCATGGATGAAGTCGCGCTGCGTGGGTGGCTGGCGCGGGCGAGCGGCGATGAGGGCCTAGGCATCACCGCGCTGACGCGGCTTTCAGGCGGCGCCATCCAGCAGAACTGGGCGCTGGATGTGACGGTTTCGGGCGCGGCGCAGCGTTGGGTACTGCGGACGGATGCGCCAGCCGTGCTCGCGGTGAGCCATACGCGGCCGCAGGAATTCGCGCTGCTTCGTGCGGCACGCGACGCCGGCGTGACGGTGCCGGAACCGCTGTACCTCTGCGAGGACGCAGCGGTGATCGGCCGGCCCTTCTTCGTCATGGCGCGCGTCGAGGGCACCGCCGCGCCGCATCGTGTGGTTAAGGACGCGACGCTGGGCGGCGGGCGCGAGGCCTGCGTGGCGGCGCTCGGGCGCGAACTTGCCCGAATTCACGCGATCCGCCCGCCGCGCGCCGATCTCGCCTTCCTGGGCGACCCGCCTGCGGATGCAGCACGCGCTGCCATCGCGTCGCTGCGGGCGCGGCTGGATGCGGCCGGCACGCCGCGCCCGGTGCTGGAATGGGGGCTGCGCGCGCTGGAACGCAAGGCGCCGCCGCCGGTGCCGCCCGTGCTCTGCCACAACGACTTTCGCACCGGCAACATCATGCTGGATTCGCAGGGCGTGGCCGCCGTGCTGGATTGGGAATTCGCCGGCTGGGGCGACCCGCATGCCGATCTCGGCTGGTTCTGCGCAAAGTGCTGGCGCTTCGGCCAGGTGGCGCAGGAGGCCGGCGGCATTGGCTCGCGGGACGCTTTCCTCGCTGGCTACGGATTGCCGGTGGGCACTGCGCGGCTGCCCTGGTGGGAATTGCTCGCCACCATCCGCTGGGCCGTCATCGCCGCGGACCAGGCAGCGCGCCACCTTTCGGGCCAAGAGCGCAGCCTGGAGCTGGCGTTGACCGGCCATATGGTGCCGGAACTGGAATGGGACGTGCTGGCGATGGCGGAGGCGCTGTGATGCAGGAAAAACCGGATGCCGCCGACCTGCTCGCCACGGCGCGGGATGTGGTGTTGCGCGAGTTGCTGCCCGCCTTGCCGTCGGAGAAGGCGCTGGCCGCCCGCATGGTGGCCGCCGCCATCGCTCTGGCGCTGCGCCAGGGCGCTGCGCCGGCGCTGACGGACACGCCGGACCTCGCCAAGCTGGCCGCCGAAATTCGCGCCGGTCGCCACGACCCCGGCTTGGACAGCCACGCGCAGGTTGCGGCCTTCCTGCGCGACTATGCGCGGGCGCGTGCCGCCGTCAGCGCACCGAAGGCACTGGGCTGAACGCTGCGCCCTGGTGCTCATCTAGCCGCGGTGCGCCACGCGGCGGCAGCGGGCGCACACCATCGAAGCTGATCGGCGTGGCTACTACGGCAAAATCCTCGCCCGGGGGCGTCGCCAGCATCTGCATCGCCACCGCCTGCGGTTCCGCCAGCATTTCCTCGATCGTGTTGATCGGCGCGCAGGGCACGCCGGCCTCCACCAGCAGCCCGAGCCATTCCACGCGGCGCCGAGTGCGCATGATGTCGCGGATCATCGGCAGCAATTCGTGCTGGTGCGCCAGGCGGTCGCGATTGGTGATGAAGCGCCCGTCCGCGATCCACTCCGCATGGCCGAGGACCCGGGCAAACTTCCCGAACAGCCGGTCATTGCCGCAGCACACCAGCAGCGGTGAATCCGATGCGTCGAAGGCCTCATACGGCACGAAGCCGGGATGGCCCGAGGCATGCCGCAACGGCTGTTCGCCCTGGTTCACAAATGCGGACACCTTCTGGTTGGCCCAGGCGAAGGCGGTCTCGAACAGGGAGGTGTTGATGACGCAGCCGCGCCCCGTCGCCTCCCGCTGCCGCAGCGCGGCGAGTGCGCCGATCACCGTCCACATGCCGGTGCCCTGGTCCACGACGCTCGCGCCCATCCGCATCGGCTTGCCGCCAGGCTCACCGGTGATGGAGGACAGGCCGCCGAAAGCCTGCAGCAGCGGCTCGTAGCCGGGGTGGCCGCGCATCGGGCCGCGATGGCCGAAGGCGCCCATCTCGCAATAGATCAGGCGAGGGTGCCGCGCCGTGGCCTCCGCCCCGCCCAGGCCGAGCGATTCCGGCACGCATGGGCGCATGTTGTGCAGCAGGATATCGGCCTGTTCGAGCAGCGCATGCAGCGCCGCCAGGCCCTCGGCGGATTTCAGGTCCAGCGCCACGCTGCGCTTTCCGCGGTTGAATTCATGAAAGACCAGCGCATCGCCGCGTCGGAATTCGCGGCCCATCTGCCGCGCGTCATCACCGCCCTGCGGCTTCTCCACCTTGATCACATCGGCGCCGAGATCAGCCAGGATCGCGCCCGCATAGGGGCCTGCAAAGACCTGGCCGATCTCCACAACCTTCACGCCATCCAGGGGCTTCATGCCGCAATGCCCTGCTTCGCCCGGTATTTTGCGAGTGTCCCCGCATGCATGACGCGGCCATTCAGGCGCCGGCCGATCAGGCGTTCCGCCATGCGCGCGCATTCCACCAGCGCCTCCAGGTCGATGCCGGTCTCGATGCCGAGTTCGTGGCACAGGAACACCAGGTCCTCCGTGCAGACATTCCCCGCCGCGCCCGCATCGCCATGCGCCGCGAAGGGACAGCCGCCGAGGCCCGCGACGCTGCTGTCGAACAGATCGACGCCCATCTCCAGCGCCGCCAGCACATTCGCGGTGCCGAGGCCGCGCGTGTCGTGCAGATGCAGGCCGATCCGCACCTCCGGCAGCGCATCCCGCACCATGCCCACAAGGCGCCGCGTCTGCTCCGGATTGCCCCAGCCCATGGTGTCCGCGAGGAACACCTGAGGCAGCTTTTCGCCACGCTCCGCGCAGATGTCGTGTGCGTAGCGTGCGAGTGCCACCACGCGTTCGGGCGGGATATCGCCTTCATAGTTGCAGCCGAAGGCGGCCATGATGATCGCGTATTCCGGCTTCACGCCGGCTTCCGCGTAGCGGTCGAGCCACCCCTTCTGCCGCTCCGCCATCTCATCCGCCGAGCAGCGGTTGTTGCGCTGGGCGAAGACATCCGAGGCATAGAGCGAAATCTTGCCCGACAGATCGACATGCCCCGTCGCACGGGCGCGTTCGAACCCCTGCTCGTTGAGCCACAGCCCGGCATACTGCACGCCCGGCTTTTTGCGGATGGCGGCGAAGAACTCGGTGCTGTCGACCATCTGCGGCACATGCTTCGGGCTGACGAAGCTGGCGACCTGGATGTGGTGCAGCCCGGTCTCCGCCAGCGCCTCCACCAGCTTCACACGCTCCGCCAGCGGGAAGATGGTTTTCTCGATCTGAAAACCCTCGCGCGGGCCTTCCTCGCGGAACTCGACCCGTTTCGGCCGGTCGGACATTCTTGGTTTCCTCCGTTCAGGGCGCGGCGAGAATGGTGCCGGTGCAATCGCCGAAGCCGATGCTGGCAAAACCGTCGCGGCGGGCGCGGGCGCGCAGGGTGATGCTGTCACCATCTTCCAGGAAACGGCGCGTGACACCGGATGGCAAGGTCAGCGGCTTGCGGCCGCCCTGCGTGATTTCCAGCAGCGAGCCGTAGCCGGTTTCGGTGGAAATCGTGCCCGTGCCGAACAGATCGCCCGGCTGCAGATTGCAGCCGCCGCAGGTGTGGTGCGCCACCATCTGCGCCGGCGTCCAATACAGCCCGCGCGCATCGCTGGTCGAAAGCCGGTAGGGCGCCTCGCCCGGCACGGTCAGCCAGACCTCCAACTCCAGCGCCAGCGCGCCCTCGGCCTGGTCAGCCTGGTCCCAGAGATAGTCCATCGGCCTCGGCTCCCGCGCCGGCTGGGCCACGCGGAACGGTGCCAGCGCCTCCGGCGTCACCACCCAGGGGCTGATGGTCGAGCCGAAATTCTTCGCCAGGAACGGCCCGAGCGGCTGGTATTCCCAACCCTGTATGTCGCGCGCCGACCAGTCGTTCAGCAGGCAGAAGCCCGCGATATGCCCCGCCGCCTGCACAATCGAGATCGGCTCCCCCAGCGCATTGCCTGGCCCGATCCAGATGCCGAGCTCCAACTCGTAATCCAGGTTGCGGCTTGGCCCGAAGCTCGGCGTTGTCTCGGCGGCCGGCTTGCGCTGCCCGTTCGGCCGCCGCAGCGCGGTGCCGGAGGGCACGATGGAGCTGGCGCGGCCGTGATAGCCGATCGGCACATGCTTGTAGTTCGGCATCAGCGGCTGGTCCGGGCGGAACAGCGCGCCGACATTCGTGGCGTGCTGGATGCCGGCGTAGAAATCCGTGTAGTCACCGATCCGCGCTGGCAGATGCAGGGTGCAGTCCTTCGCGTCATGCAGCACCAGCGCCGCCGTGCTGCCCTCCGCCAGCAGCGCCGAAAGCTGCGCCCGCAGCGCTTGGCGTGGGGCCGCGCCCATGGCGAAAAAAACGTTCAGCGTGTCATCGGCCATCGTCGCCACCGCCTCGGCGGCCACACCCGTCAAAGGCGCGCTGGCAAGCTCCAAAATTCTGTCACCGATCGCGACCCCCGCCCGCTTCGTCTCGCCAGGCGGCGCGAAGATGCCGAAGGGCAGGTTCTGGATCGGGAAATCCGCATGGCCGTTGGCGGTGGCAACAAAGCTGCGCCGCGCCGCATCGTGAGTCTCATCGAGCGTCAAGGTCACCGCCGCGTCGGATCGAATGTCTTGACCAGTCCGGACCAGCAGGCCTCGTAATCCGGCTGCCGCTGCGCCACGCCGGCGGCAAAGGCTGTCACCCGCTGCGGCAGTCGCGTCTCCAGCATGAAGGCCATGGTGTTCGCCAGCTTGTGTGGCGCGAGTTCCACCGTGCTGGCCTTCTCGAAGGCCTCCGCATCCGGCCCATGCGGCAGCATGCAGTTGTGCAGCGAAAACCCGCCCGGGACGAAGCCCTGCGGCTTGGCGTCGTACTGGCCGAGGATCAGGCCCATGAACTCGCTCATCAGGTTCATGTGGTACCAGGGCGGCCGGAAGGTGTTTTCTGCCACCATCCAGCGCTCCGGGAACAGTACGAAATCGATGTTGGCGGTGCCCGGAGTCTCCGATGGCGCCGTCATCACCGTGAATATCGAAGGGTCCGCATGGTCGAACAGCAGCGGCCCGACCGGGGAAAACCGCGAAAGGTCGTATTTGTACGGCGCGTAGTTGCCGTGCCAGGCCACCACATCCAGCGGCGAGTGCCCGATCTCGGCCTGCCAGAGCTGCCCGCCCCACTTCACCACCACAAGCTGCGGCCGCTCCACATCCTCATAGGCCGCGACTGGGCTGAGGAAGTCGCGCTGGTTCGCCAAGCAGTTGGCGCCGATCGGGCCGCGCTCCGGCAGGGTGAAGGCGCCGCCGTAATTCTCGCAGACATAAGCCCGCGCCGGTTCCTCGTTGAACAGCTCGACGCGGAATTTCACGCCACGCGGCATTACCGCGACTTCGCCCGGTGCCACGTCGATCACGCCGAATTCCGTGCGGAACCGTAGCCTTCCCTGCTGCGGGATCACCAGCATTTCGGCATCCGAGTTCCAGAAGGTCTCGTCCACCATGCTGCGGGTGACCAGCGCGATGCTGGCCGCCATGCCGGTCTGGGCGGACACATCGCCACAGGTGGTGATGGTCCGCATGCCGGTCAGGAAGGTCTCGCCGTCTTCGGGGATGGGCAGCGGGTCCCAGCGCAGCGGCTGGATCGGCAGGCCGCTTTCCTCGGCGCAGGGCGCGCTGCGCCACAGCCCGGCATCGCGCGGCGCGAAACGGCCGATATGCGCCACGGTTGGGCGGATACGGTACAGCCAGGACCGCGCATTGCTCGCCCGCGGCGCGGTGAAGGGCGAGCCGGATAGTTGCTCGGCATACAGCCCATAGGCGCAGCGCTGCGGCGAATTGCGGCCGACCGGCAGGGCGCCGGGCAGGGCCTCCGTCTCGAAGCCATTGCCGAAGCCGGACATGTAGCCGGCATTGGCCGTGCTGATGATGGTCTGTTGCGGCGCGATATCCATGCTCGCCTCCCCTCGATCATCGCAGCATAGCGCATCCGTGGCCGGTGGGGATGCTGGACGCGCGGGCCCGGTGGCGGCAGGTTGGCCGCCGAACAACGCCAGGAACGCCCCCCAGATGAGCCTTCGCGGCCGCGCCTGTATCGTCGGCGCCTATGAACACCCCACCCGCAAGGCGCCGGACAAATCCGTGGCGCAGCTGCATGCGGAGGTCGCCTTCGGCGCACTGCAAGATGCCGGGCTGACCAAGGCGGATGTCGATGGCTATTTCTGCGCCGGCGACGCCCCCGGGATGGGCCCGCTGGCCATGGCGGACTACATGGGCCTGGACCGGCTGAGCCATGTCGATTCCACCGATATCGGCGGCAGCTCCTACCTGGCCCATGTCGCCCATGCGGCGGCGGCCATCGCGCTCGGCCGCTGCAACATCGCGCTGATCACGCTCGCCGGCCGCCCGCGCAGCGAGGGGATGGCCACCGGCACCGGCGCCCGCGCCCAGAACGCGACCGTGCCGGATGATCCCTTCGAGATCCCGATGGGCCGCACCGTCGCCGGCAGCTACGCGCTGTGCGCCATGCGCCACATGCACGAATTCGGCACGACCAGTGAGGACCTGGCCTGGATCAAGGTCGCCGCCAGCGAACACGCCCAGCACAACCCGCACGCCATGCTGAAGAAGCCGGTGACGGTGGAGGAGGTGGTAAATTCGCCCATGGTGGCGGACCCGCTACATCGCCTGGACTGCTGCGTCATCAGTGACGGCGGCGGCGCGCTGATCGTGGCCCGCCCCGAGATCGCGCGCAGCCTGAAGCGCCCCGTGGTCAGCATCCGTGGGACCGGGGAGGCGGTAAAAGGCCAGTTCGGCGGCTACCCGGACCTCACCTTCTCCGGCGCCCGCTTCTCCGGTGCCCGCGCCTTTGAGGAAGCCGGCGTGACGCCGGCCGACATCCGCTACGCCAGCATCTATGACAGCTTCACCATCACCGTGCTGATCCAGCTCGAAGACCTCGGCTTCTGCGCGAAGGGGGAGGGTGGGCGCTTCGTGCGCGACGGCAACTTGATCAGCGGTGTCGGCAAGCTGCCCTTCAACACGGATGGCGGCGGGCTCTGCAACAACCACCCGGCCAATCGCGGCGGCATGACCAAGGTGATCGAGGCGGTGCGGCAGTTGCGCGGCGAAGCTCACCCGGCTGTGCAGGTGAAGGATTGCGGCCTGGCACTGGCGCATGGCACCGGCGGCCTGCTCGGCCACCGGCACGGCAGCGCCACGCTCGTCATGGAAAGGGAGTGACCGCCATGTCCGAACGAATCATCGCCGCCCCGGTTATCGATCCCTCAACCCAGCCAGTCTGGGATGCAGCGGCGGAAGGGCGCCTGCTGATCGGCCTGTGCCGCGATACGGGAAAGCACTTCTACTACCCGCGCGGTGCCTCGCCCTTCACGCTTTCGGCGAATGTGGAGCTCGTCCAGGCCAGCGGGCGCGGCACCATCTACAGCTACACGGTGATGCGCGTCGCCCAGCCCTATGCCTGCGCCTATGTCGAGCTGGAGGAAGGCCCGCGCATCTTCACCAACATCGTCGACTGCGATTTCGCCGAGATCCGCATCGGCATGAAGGTGCGCGTGGTGTTCAAGCCCAGCCAGGATGCGGAGGGTGCGCCCGGCGCGCCGGTGCCGATGTTCGCGCCGGCCTGAACCCGGCGGCTGCAGCCCGTCCCGAAGCGGGGGGGCTGCAGCGCTTGTCTCAGCGCCGCCGAGGCTGCGGCGGGGCGATGGTGGTGCGCGGGGCGATGGCGCTGCGCGTGGCAACCGGCGTGCGCGCTGCATTGCGGTTGGTCACGGCGGTCCGGGTGGTGGCGGTACGAACCGCACCGGCCGGCGGCTGTGCGCGGGTGGCGGCGCGGGTCTGCGCCGGCGGCGCGCGACGCGCGGCCGGGCGGGTCGCGGTGGCGGTGCGAGCGGTCCTGGAGGCCGCGGTGCGCGGGGCGCTGCGCGTCGCCTGACGTGCCGCAGCGGGCCGATTGGTGGCGGCACGGCTGGCGGCCGTGCGCGCGGGCGCATTGCGGGTTGCGGCCCTGGTAGTTGCGGCCCGGGTGGTTGCGGCCGGGCGCGCGGCGGTGCGGGTCGGCACGGCGCGCGCCGCGGCGCCCGGGCTGCGGCTTGCGGCCTGCGCCTGGCGAAGGATGACGGGCGGTGCGGCCTCCGCCATGGCGCGGGGGGTGACACCGATGCGGTCGAAGCTCTGGTCCAGCAGCGCGGTCATGTGCTGGTCACGCTCCACCCAGGAACTGCCACCCATGACGGCGCCGACCACGCGGCGCCCGTCGCGGCTGGCGCTGGTGACGATGTTGAAGCCGCTGGCCCGGATATAGCCGGTCTTGATGCCGTCCACGCCCTCATAGCTGGTCAGCATGCGGTTGTGGCTGCGCAGGCGCAGGCCGCGGAAGGCGGCCTCGGTGCGGCCAAAATAATGGTAGCGATCCGGGAAATCGAGCATCAGGCGGCGGCCCAGCGTCACCATGTCCCGCGCCGTGGTCACCTGGTTCCAGTCCGGCAGGCCGGAGGCGTTGCGGAAGGTGGTGCGCGTCATGCCCAGCTCCCGCGCGCGCTGGGTCATCACCTGGCCGAAGCGCGCCTCATCCCCCGCGAGCAATTCGCCGAAGGCGGCGGCGATGTCATTGGCGGATTTGGTGACCAGCGCCAGGATGCCCTGCTCCACCGTCACGCTGCCGCCGGCCGGAATGCCGAGCTTTGATGGCGGGCGGGAGGCAGCCTCCTCCGAGATCGGAAGCGCCGAGCCGAGCGAAATCCGGCCGGCTCGCAGCGCCTCGAACACCATGTAAAGCGTCATCATCTTGGTGAGGGACGCTGGATGGCGCGTCTCATCCGCGTTGGCGGCAACCAGGATGTTGCCGCTGCGATGGTCCACCACGAGGGCGGCGTAGCGTTCGCTGCCGATCTGCGCCTGTGCCGGCGCGAAGGCGGCCGGGGCGATGGCGGCGAACAGGCTGGCCGCAAGGACGACCAGAGGCCTGAGCCGAATGAACATGGATACGGAACCCCCTGGGTGGCCCACCCCCCGTGCGCCACCTGAAGACAGGCTAGTGAGGTCGGGTGCCTGCTGTCCATAAGGACGAATGCAGAACATCAAGTTAATGCAAGCACTTGGACGGCAAAGCTGCACCATCCGGCGATGCGCGCGCTGTGGCATGAGCCGGTTCCACCCGCATGGGACTGCCGAAAACGCATGCTGCACTGCAAAAAATTCTTGCGGAATGGGCGCGAAGGTCGCTAAAAGGCGGTCGTGCTGCACCGCAGCAAAAAGCCCCGGGGCCGGGTCACAGGCTCCCGCACTGGCGCATGCGCCGGCGAGCAACCCTGAAGGAACTGGACACATGGCGGCAGAACAGAAGACCGAAGCGAAGCGCGGCATCGCGCTGGTCGAGAACGCGGCGCAGGCCGCGGCCGACACTTCGGCGAAGACGGCAACGCAGGCCGCGAAGGGCGCCGAGGCCGGCGCAGCAGCCGCGAAGAAGATGATGGAAGACGGCGCCAGCCAGGCGCGTGTGAAGATGGAGCAGGGCATGCAGCAGATGACGAAGACCACCGAAGGCTTCTACAAGGCCGCCGAGGAGGCCGCTGAGTTCGGTCGTGGCAACCTGGAGGCGATGACGCGCGCCACCCAGACCCTGACCACGGGCATGCAGGACCTCAGCAAGCAGTACTTCGCCATGTCCCAGGCGATGGGTGAGCACGCCATGGAGAGCGCCAAGGCGCTGTCCGGCGTGAAGAGCCTGAAGGAAGCCGCCGACATCCAGACCGCCTTCGCCAAGGCGTCCATGGAGCGGACGATGGCCGAGACGACGAAGCTGCAGGAAGCTGCGTACCGCCTGGCCGAGCAGGCCGGCGCGCCGCTGGCCGCTCGCATGACGCTGGCGGTGGAGAAGTTCTCCAAGCCGCTCGCCGCCTGAGCCTGTTCCGGCCCACAAGGGCCGGGCAAGTGAGCTGACCGAGGCCCGTCCGGGTCGCCGTGCCGCCCGAAAGGGCCGGCGCGGCGCACCGGGCGGGCCTTCGGCGTTTCAGGGGAAATCCGCGCCGGGCCAACCGAAGGGGCTTGGTCTTGGCGGTGCGGTTACCCAAATCGGGTGTTCTGCGCGGAGAAATGCGGCAAGCCCTTCCCGTGCGCCCCCGCGCTCCGATATCGTGATGCGAACAGGCGCCGGCACCCGGCCAACCGATCGGCCCTTATCCCGGACAGCAACCAAGGCAGGCATGAGCGACAGCGACAAGCGCCCCGGACAAGGCAATTCGGGGCAGGGCAGCAACGGAACGGAAGGCCCCAACACCGGCGTCGTGGTGAAGGCTCGCCCGCGCACCCGCAAGCCGGCCATGTACAAGGTCTTGATGCTGAACGACGACTACACGCCGATGGAGTTCGTCGTGCATGTGTTGGAGCGTTTTTTCCAGAAGAACCGGGAGGAAGCGACCCGCATCATGCTGCATGTCCACCGGCGCGGCGTCGGCGTCTGCGGCGTCTATACCTATGAGGTGGCTGAGACGAAGGTGACCCAGGTGATGGACCTTGCCCGTCAGAACCAGCACCCTCTGCAGTGCACCATTGAAAAAGAATGAGCCAACGCGCCCGCCGCTCCTCGGTTACACTTTGAGAGGGACGGGTTCCTACCTCGAGGGGCTGGCCCAAGGGGTAGGTAGCGACCACATTGAGGGCAACCCGTGTCAGGATGCCGATTCAGGCATCCCGGCCACCCGATAGGGAGCGTCAGACCATGCTGTCCCGCAACCTCGAGCAGACGCTCCACCGCGCCCTCGGCCTCGCCAATGACCGCCGGCACGAATACGCAACGCTCGAACATTTGCTGCTTGCCCTTGCCGATGACGTGGACGCCGCCACCGTGCTGCGCGCCTGCGGGGTCGATAGTGAGAAACTGAAGCGCGACCTGGCCGAATTCCTCGACAAGGATCTCGCCGGCCTGGTTTCCGACCGCGCCGGGGACGCCAAGCCTACCGCCGGCTTCCAGCGTGTGGTGCAGCGCGCCGCCATCCATGTGCAATCCTCCGGCCGGGACGAGGTCTCGGGCGCAAATGTGCTGGTGGCGTTGTTCTCCGAACGCGAAAGCCATGCGGTGTATTTCCTGCAGTTGCAGGACATGACTCGGCTGGATGCGGTGAACTTCATCAGCCACGGCATCGCCAAGGCGCCTGGCCGCAGCACCTCCCGCCCCGTGCAGGGCAGTGCCCAAACGCCGGAGGAGCCCTCCGAGAAGGAGGAGAAGCCCTCCCGCGGCAACGCCCCGCGCGGCCAGGATGCGCTGTCGAACTACTGCGTCAACCTGAACAAGAAGGCCCAGGCCGGGAAGATCGACCCGCTGATCGGCCGCGACTCGGAGATCGAGCGCACCATCCAGATCCTGTGCCGCCGCACCAAGAACAACCCGCTATATGTGGGTGATCCGGGCGTCGGCAAGACCGCGATCGCGGAGGGCCTGGCCAAGCGGATCATCGAGGGTGACGTGCCCGAGGTCCTGGCCAAGTCCACAATCTATGCGCTGGACATGGGCAGCCTGCTCGCCGGCACCCGCTACCGCGGCGATTTCGAGGAACGGCTGAAGGCCGTGGTGAATGAGCTGGAGCAACAGCCCGGCTCCATCCTGTTCATCGACGAAATCCACACCGTGATCGGCGCCGGCGCCACCAGCGGCGGGGCGATGGATGCCTCCAACCTGCTGAAGCCCGCGCTCGCCCAGGGCACGCTGCGCTGCGTCGGCTCCACCACCTACAAGGAATACCGGCAGCATTTCGAGAAGGACCGCGCCCTGGTCCGGCGCTTCCAGAAGATCGACGTGAACGAGCCGAACCTGGAAGACGCGATCAAGATTCTCCAGGGTCTCAAGACCAACTACGAGAAGCACCACAAGGTGCGTTACACGCCGGAAGCCATCCGCGCCGCGGTGGAGCTCTCGGCCAAGTACATCCACGACCGGAAGCTACCGGACAAGGCGATCGACGTGATCGACGAGGTCGGCGCCTCCCGCATGCTGCAGCCGGAGGGCAAGCGCCGGAAGACGGTGACGCTGAAGGATGTCGAGGAGATCGTGGCCAAGATTGCCCGCATTCCGCCGAAATCCGTCAGCTCGGACGACAAGGAAACGCTGCGGAACCTGGAGCGTGACCTGAAGGCGATGGTGTTCGGCCAGGACAGGGCGATCGATGCGCTGTCGGCCGCCATCAAGCTGTCCCGCGCAGGGCTGCGGGATGCGGAGAAGCCGATCGGCAATTATTTGTTCAGCGGCCCGACCGGCGTCGGCAAGACCGAGGTGGCCAAGCAATTGGCAAAAACCCTCGGCATCGAGCTGATTCGCTTCGACATGTCGGAATACATGGAGCGTCACAGCGTCTCCCGCCTCATCGGCGCACCGCCCGGCTATGTCGGCTTCGACCAGGGCGGGCTGCTGACCGATGGCATCGACCAGCACCCGCATTGCGTGCTGCTGCTCGATGAGATCGAGAAGGCGCACCAGGACCTGTACAACATCCTGTTGCAGGTGATGGACCACGGGAAACTGACGGACCACAACGGCAAGACCGTCGATTTCCGTAACGTGATCCTGATCATGACGACCAATGCCGGCGCCTCCGACATGGCGAAGAACAGCATCGGCTTCGGGCGCGACAAGCGCACCGGGGAGGATGAGGACGCGATCAAGCGGCTGTTCACGCCGGAATTCCGCAACCGGCTGGATGCGGTGATCGGCTTCGGCGGCCTGACGCCCGAGATCGTGGCCCGGGTGGTGGACAAGTTCATCATGCAGCTGGAGGCGCAGCTCGCCGACCGCAACGTGACAATCGAGCTGTCCTCCGCGGCCCGCGAATGGCTCTCCGAGCGCGGCTACGACCCGCTGTATGGCGCCCGCCCGCTGGGCCGGGTGATCCAGGAAGTGGTGAAGAAGCCGCTGGCGGAAGAACTGCTGTTCGGCAAGCTGGTGAAGGGTGGCTCGGTGAAGGTCGGCCTCAAGGACGGCGCGTTGGTCTTCGACTATTTCGAAGCCGCCCCCCCGGCCCTGCCGAAGCCCGAGGATAGCGGCGACGGCGAGTCCGAAAAGGAACCCGAAACCGCCGAGTAGTTTCGGGACGCTGCCGCGTTCGAAGTTGGGAAGGTGTCTCTCCGAAAGGGGGGACACCTTTCTGCGTTTAAATGGGAGATAGACCAGTGACGACGGATACGCGCATTGAGGATTGGGATGGCTACAGCGCCGGGCTGCGGGAGCGCGGCAAGGAGTTGGGCGCGCTGCATCCGGAGGTGATGAAGGGCTTCATAGCCCTGAACCGCGGCGCCTCCACCACGACCCACATCGATGCCAAGACCCGCGAATTCATCGCCCTGGCCGTCGCCGTCACGACCCGTTGCCAGGGCTGCATCGACGCCCATGCGCGGAAGGCGAAGGCGGCCGGCGCGACCAAGGCGGAGATCGCGGAGGCACTCGGCGTCGCCATCGCGCTGAATGCCGGCGCGGCGCTGACCTATTCGCTGCATGTGCTGGATGCGATGGACGGGGCGGGCGAGGGGTAGCGCTACCCGGGCGCGGCGACAAAATCCCGCACCTCCGCCACCACCGGCGCCGTTGTCAGCCCCAGCAGCCCGGCGCCGGGGACGAAGCCGGTCATGATGCTGATATGGCCGACGCCATCGTAAAGCCGCAGCCGCACCGGCCGCTGGTTGGCGCGCAGCGCGGCGGCCAGGTTGCGGGAATGCAGCGCGCCGACAATGGTATCCGCTTCCCCATGCAGCAGCAGCATGGGCGGTGCGCCGGTCAGGGTCGTGGGGTCCGGCGCCGCCTCGATCCGCCCGCCGGGGGCGCTGGCAAAGATGCTCACCACCGGCTCATCCGTTGGCTGCCAGGATACCGGCGCGGCCAGCAGCATGCCGCCAGCGAGCGCCCCGCGCCCTCCCGGCAACCCGGCCGCTTCCAGCCAGCGCGGGTTCAGCGCCAGCGCGGCCGCGATGAAGCCCCCGGCGGAATGGCCCATGACGAAAAGTGGCCCGCGCGGCATGTCCGGCGCGCTTCGCAACCAGGCCACGGCGCGTGCGGCATCCTCGATGAAATCCGGCCAGCGCGCCTCCGGCCACAGCCGGTAATCCGGCACGGCCACCGCCATGCCCAGCGCGGCCAGCCGCCGGGCGACGAAGGCGTATTGGCCGCGACTGCCTTCCTCCCACCCACCACCATGGATGAAGACCACCAGCGGCGTACCGGCCACGGGCATCGGCGGCAGCGTCAGGTCCAGCCGGTGCCGGGGCAGCGGGCCGTAGCGCAGCCCCTCCCGCAGCATGGTCCCGCCCGCTGGCGTGGCCAGGTTGGCGACGTCGTTCGGGGAACAGGCGCCGGCCAGAAGTGCCAGCGCCACACGGCGGCGGATCAGGCTTTCAGCTCCTCGCCCGCCTGGATCAGGGCCAGCTTCTGCGCCTCCGTCACCACCGGGTAGTGCAGGTCGAGCGATTCCAGCGCCCGGGCAATGGCCGCGGCGACGACCAGGCGGGTGAACCATTTGCGATCCGCCGGCACCACATACCAGGGCGCGTCCGGCGTGGCGGTGGCGCGAATCGCCGCTTCATAGGCGGCCTGGTAGTCGCCCCAGTGCCGGCGCTCGGCCACGTCATTGGCGCTGAACTTCCAGTTCTTCTCCGGCTCCTTGATCCGCTTGAGGAAGCGCAGGCGCTGTTCCTCGGGGCTGATGTTCAGGAAGAACTTCAGCACCACCACGCCCTGCCGGCCGAGATAGCGTTCATAGGCGGCGATATCCTCCAGCCGGTCCTGCCAGATGCGCTCCGTCCGCAGGCGGGGCGGCAGCTTCTGGGCTTCCAGGATGGCTGGGTGGACGCGCGCAATCAGTACTTCCTCGTACCAGGACCGGTTGTGGATGCCGATCTGGCCCCGGGCCGGCAGCGACTTGGCGTGACGCCACAGAAAATCGTGGTCCAGCTCGATCGAATTGGGCGCCTTGAAGGACACCACATGGCAGCCCTGCGGGTTCACGCCGGAGAAGACATGCTTGATGGCGCCGTCCTTGCCGGCCGCATCCATCGCCTGGAAGATGCACAGCACGGACCAGCGATCCTGCGCGTAGAGCATGTCCTGCTGCGTGGCCAGGAGTTCCACGCCGCGCTTCAGCAGGGCGGCGGATTCGGATTTCTTGATGTCGAGGCCGGCTGTGTCATCCGGCTTGTGGTCCTTGAGGCGGAAGCCCTGGCCCTTCTCCACCCGATAGCGGGACAGCACCGACTCGATCCGATCTTCCATCGATACCCCTATCCCTTTTCCGGCCTTAGCATCCGCAGTGCCGCCGCCGCCTGCAAGGCCAGGGTTAGCCCCAGCGCCCAGCCATAGCCCGCCGCATTCCAACCGCCGGCTTCCGTGCGTGGCCACAGATCCAGGATCCAGCCGATGGCGTTCTGCAGCAAGAACACCAGCGCCAACATGGTGACGTTGATGGCGGTGGCCACCCGCCCGGCCAGTTCCGCGCTGAAACGCTGGCCGATCGCGGCATAGCCGGCCGGACCCGCGGCGCTGAACAGGGCGAACAGGAACCAGATCGCGCCGAGCACCACCAGGTTGCCGACCGGCTGCGCGATCAGCACCAATTGCATCGCCGCGATCCCGGCCATGGCGGCCCAGGGCACCAGCATCGGGTGGCCGCCACGCTGTTGCAGCAGGGACGCCGCTTGGCCGGTGCCGACGCTGCCGGCCATCAGCCCGGCCGCATAGCACAGCAGGAGCATGGCGCGCGGTGCGTCCTCCAGCCCCGCCACGTCGCGCAGCCATGGCCCGGCCCAGAGGCCCTGATAGGTGAAGTTCATCGCCGAGAGCAGCGCGACGGAAGGTGCAAAGCGCCGGAAGGTGGGGTGGCGGAAGATCCGGCCGAACTCCGCCACCTCCGCGCCCAGCGCCCGGCGTGGCGGCGGCGCGGCACCCGGGCCCCGTTCGGGCACCGAGGCCCAGATCCAGGCGGCAACCGCCACCGACATCAGCGCCAGCACCCAGAACACGCCGCGCCAGCCGATCTCCGGCACCAGCAGCGCCACCGGCACCGTCGCCGCGATGCTGCCGAGCGAGCCGACCAGCACGCCAAGCCCCGTCATCCCCGCCACCCGGTCGCGCGGGTACCATTGCGTGTTGACCTTCAGCATGGCGATCAGCCCGGCGGAGATGCCCACCCCCGTCACCACCCGCCCGAAGGCCAAGCCATAGGGGCCGCTGGCCAGCGCGCAGATGGCAAAGCCAAGCGCCGCGACCAGCCCCAGCACCGTCTGCACCCGGCGCGACCCCCATAGGTCGATCGCCAGCCCCACCGGCAATTGCGCTGCCGCATAGGCCGCGAAGAACATCGCGGCGAGCAGCCCGAGCTCACTGGCCGACAGCGCGAATTCCAGCGCCAGCAGCGGCCCGAGGGTCGCGATCATGGTGCGGGACGCCTGGTTGACGAAGTTCAGCCCGGCGAGGGGAAGCGTGATCCGGGCGAATTGGCGCATGGACGCCATCCTGCCACGGCGCCGCGGATCAGGGGAGGTTCAGGCGAACACTCACCGGGCAATGGTCCGACAGGGATTGCCGGTAGCGCCGCGCCCGCTCGGCATAGACCATCACCGCCAGGCTGCGCGGCACCAGCCAGTCCCGCGCCGGGCCGCCGAGCAGGACGTGGCTGATGAAGGGCCGCCCGCCGCGGCTATCCGCCCAGCAGGGGGAGGACAGGCCCTGGGTCGGGCGCGCCAGCGGGGCCGCTTCCTCCAGGATCGAGAGGAAATCGTCCTGCTCGCTCATGCGGCGGTTGAAATCGCCGAGGATGGCGAAGCCCACCCCCTCCCGCGCCCGCGCCGCGGCCCATTGGGCCAGGATGCGCGCCTGGCGTTCGAGTTGCTGGCAGTCCCGGCTCGAGTCGCGGCCGAAGGGATCCTCCCGGCAGCCGGCATCCAGATGCACGGACAGCAAGCGCATCCGGGCGCCGCCGGGCGCTTCCACCAGGATGTCGGCGCCGCGGCGCAGGCTGAAACGGGCGCGCGGGTGCAGGTCCAGCGCCCGCAGATCGGGCTGCGGCGTGACGCGCAGGGTGCGGCGGATGGCGAAGCCGGGGCGCTGGATGTCGGCCTCATCCGTCAGATGGATGCTCCAGCGGGCCGGGTCGAAGATGCGCGCGGCGGCGTCTTCCCCGTCGATCTCCTGCAAGGCCACCACATCGGCCGCGAGGCGGTTGGCGTAGTCGCGCAACAGCCGAAAATCCTCCGCCGTCCGGCCCTCGACATTGCGCGGCAGGCTGGGGTCGCCGGAGGGTTTCAGCGTCAGCCAGGCGATGTTCCAGGTGGCGAGCTTGATCTCCTGCGCGCTGGCTGGGGCGGCGAGCAGCAGGAACAGGGCGAACAGGATACGGCGCATGGCGGGCGCTATAGCAGCAGGGCAGGGGCGGTGTCGCGCGCGGCTGGGGCGGGCGCGGGCAGCGTGCGGGCGCCGCAGTCGGTGAGGAAATCGGCGATGGCATCCATCTCCGCCGCATCGCGGGTCGGGTCGTGGAAGGGGTCCTCGCGCTGGCTGCCGCGCGGCACCCAGATCACGGTTTCATAGCGCGCGCGGGTCAGCAGCACGCGGTAAGTGTTGCGGGTGAATTCGGCCTCTGCCGGGCTGCGCACCACCTGCCAACCAGCCCCCGCGAAGCGCCGCGCCTGCCATTGCCCCGCCACGCGCCGGAAATCGCCGCCCCAGGCGAGACCGACCGTGTCCAGCTCCAGCCCCTGGCAGGCATATTCGGTGGCGGCGACTTCCAGCGCGTCCGAGGCGCGGATATCCGGCCAGCGCTCCAGGAACCAGGCGACCGGCTCCTCCGTACCGACCAACTGCGCGTCGAACCCCTCCGCCCGCAGGCGACGCGCGCCGGAGGATCGCACGAAGCCGGCCCGCCGCAGCCCGGGCGTGAGGCTGCGCAGGGCTTGGCGCGCGTCCTCCAGAGACCGGGTCAGCAGGAAGGGCAGCCCCTCCGGCGCGCTGGCCGCGGCCGCCCGCGCTTCCGCCACCGCGCCGCGCAGCACGGCATCGACCCAGCCCGCCGCGGCCTCCGACCGCACGCTGCGGAGCGAAACGGTGAGATCGAGCGCCGGGTCCAGCCGCAGCCAATCGGCCTGGGCTTCCGCCAGGCGCTGTGCCGGCTCGTTGCCTTCCAGCACCCGTGGGGCGGCAACGGCCCGCCAGCCGGGAGCGGCGGCGATCACCGCGCCCCATTCGCGCAAACCCGCCTCGCCAGTGTTGATCTCCTGCCCATTGCCGATCAGTGCGACGATGGCGGCGAAGCCATCATGCCGTCCCATGATCTCCAGCGCATGGGCCGGCTCGCTCATCCGCAGGGTGCTGACGCGGCGCTGCGTGTCGCGCGTTGCCTGCGCCGCGTCCCAGGCGCGCTGCGCCTCGTCGAAGACAATCACGCGTTCCGCCGGTGGCGCGTCGCGGCCGGCATTGTCGGCCAGGAAGCGATGCACATTCTGCAGCGCCGCCTCGGCCTCATGCCGCGCCTTGTGCAGTCGCGGGGCGAGGCGCCGGCGCTCCGGATCCGCGCTGGGGCCACGCGCCAGGTCGATCCCCGCGCGATTGCAGGCCAGCGCCTCCCGCAGCACGGCGACGAGGGGGCTGTTGCCGGTGAGGAAGGCGCTGCCGACGCGGCGCCGGTCGCCGAACACCACGTTGAGGCCGCACAGCGTCTTGCCGGCGCCCGGAATTCCCGTGACGAAGACCACGACCCGCGCACCCTCCGCCGCCGCCGCGTCCAGCGCCGCCTCGATCGCCGCGGTGGTGCGCGTCAGGTTCGCAGTGTCGGCGCGCGCGGCGGCGATCTCCGCCACGCTGTTGCGAGCGAACAGGGTGGCTGCCGCCTCGATGATGCTCGGCACCGGCTGATAGGGCGCGGCGAGCCAGGCGCGGCCATCCAGCGTCGGGCCGGGCAGGGCGTCGCGCAGCGTGGCGAGCAGTCCGGGAAGCGTCGCGGCATTGGCCTCCGCCACTGGCAGCACGCCGGGGATGGGTAGCGGGATTTGCGGCGTGGCGGGGCTGGCGCAGGCGGTGGCGACCAGGATGGGCTGAATCGGGTGGTGCCGGCTGCCGGCGTGGAAGTCCCGCAGATCCTCGGCGTAGTCGGAGACCTGGGCGCGATCGGCATTGCTGATTGCCTGGGCGCCGATCTTGAACTCCAGCACAAGGATGGCGCTTTCGGTCAGCAGCACCGTGTCGATGCGCTTTTCCAGCCTCAGCAGGTCGAATTCCAGCCCTACGGTCCAGGCCTGGCCGCCGCAGTGCTGCACGCAATCCTGCAACAGCCGCACCTGATCCTGCCAGGCGCGAAGCTGCGCCGGTTCACTGGACAGGCGGCGGGACATCTGGCTGGCGGCCAGGGAATTGGCCACCGCCTCTGGCGTTAGTGCCAGCAGTTCCGAACCGGTACAGGCGAACCAGGCGCGCATCGGTGCAACCTAGACGTTCCGCCTCCGGCTTGGCCAGGTGGCCAGCAGCATGCTCCCCGTCAGCAGCACGAAGCCCGCCCCATGCACCGCGGAAAATTCCTCGCCCAGAAAGCCCACCGCCACCAGCGCCGCCGTTGCCGGCAGGAACGCCGTGAAAATGCCCGCGATGCCGGCCGGCGCGCGCTTCATGCCCGCGTACCACAGCAGCAGGCAGATCACGCTGGTGGTCAGGCTGTGGAACACCAGCAGCAGCGCCACCTCCGGCGCTGACAGCGCCACCACGCTGCCCAGCACCGGCAGGCAGAACGGCAGCAGCAGCAGCACGGAGAAGCCCTGCATCCACAGGCTCGCCGTCACCACCGGCACGCGGCCGGCGATGCGCTTGGCCAGCAGCACATACATCGCCTCTCCGCACACCCCGCCGAAGACCAGCAGGTTGCCGAGCATGTTGCCGGCGCCCTCCGCCCCCGTGCGGGCCAGGGTGATCGCCGCCATGCCGAAAGCCGCCAGCGCCACCGCCGCCCACTGCCGCGGCGGCAGCTTTTCCCGCAGCCACAGCGCGCTGCCGATGGCGACGACGGCGGGCAGGGTGGCCAGCACCAGCCCCGCCTCCAGTGCCGTGGTCAGCCGCAGCCCGGCCAGCAGCCCGGCATTGTAGATCACCGTGCCGAAGGCCGCCTGCCAGGCCAAGTTCCACAGGCTGCGCCGGTCCAGCCGCACATGGCCTTCCATCGCCCGCGCCAGGGGCCACAACACCGCCACCGCCAACAGGCAGCGCAGCCCGGCGATCATCGGGATGGGCAGGGAGGCCGCGAGCAGCTTCGCCACGCCGACATTGGCGCCAACCAGCGCCATGGAGGCAGCAAGCTGCGCGTAGGCCGTCAGCACGCTACCCCTCGGCCTCGCGCTTGAAGGGCGACATCTCGGCCAGCGCCTCGATCTCCGCCAGCATGGCCGGCCTTTCGCGGTCGAGGAAATCCCCCACCGCGGCGCGCAGGCCCGGGTGCTGGATCCAATGCGCGGAGTAGGTCGGCACCGGCATATAGCCGCGCTGGATCTTGTGTTCGCCCTGCGCGCCGGCCTCAACGCGAGACAGCTTGTGCTCGATGGCGAAGTCGATGGCGCGGTAGTAGCACAGCTCGAAATGCAGGAAGGGCGCGTCCACCAGACAGCCCCAGTTGCGGCCATACAGCGCATCCGCGCCCAGCAGGTTCAGCGCGCCGGCTACCGGCTCCCCATCCTGCTCCGCCATCATCAGCACAACGCGGTCGCCCAGCCGATCACCCAGCAATGGCCAGAAGGACTTTTTCAGGTAGGCGCTGCGGCCCCATTTCTTGTCCGAGGTCGAGACGTAGAAGCGGTGAAACGCCTCCCAATGCCTTGGCGTGATCTCATGCCCGCGCAGCGTCTTGAGCACGAAGCCGGATTGCTCGGCATCGCGCCGTTCGCGCTTGATCTGCTTGCGCTTCCGGCTGGCCAGTGCAGCGAGGAAATCGTCGAAACTGGCATAGCCCCCATTGGACCAATGGAACTGCGTGCCGATGCGTTGCAGCCAGCCGGCTGCGCCCAGCGCCTCCCATTCCTCCGGCGTGCAGAAGGTGCAGTGAACCGACGACAGATCGAGCTGCCCGCAGGCCTGCACCAGCCCCTGCGCCAGCGCCTCCACCCCAATGCCCGCATCCGGCCGCACCAGCAGCCGAGGGCCGGGCACCGGGCTGAAGGGGGCGGCGACCTGAAGCTTCGGGTAGTAGCGGCCGCCGGCACGCTCATAGGCATCGGCCCAGCCATGGTCGAAGACGTATTCGCCCTGGGAATGTGATTTGGCATAGCAGGGGGCGCAGGCCAGCAGTCGCCCGGCCTCATCCCGCAGCGCCGCATGCTGCGGCAGCCAGCCGCTGCGCCCGCCAGTGCTGCCGGATTCCTCCAGCGCCAGCAGGAAGGCGTGGCTGACGAAGGGGTTTCCCTCACCCGCGCAGGCATCCCACTCCAGCGGCGGGATGTCCGCGATGGCGCGGTGCAGGGATAGGCTGAGTTCGGGCATGGCGGTCAAAATTGGGCGCGCCCGGCCGGCCGCAATGCCTCAGCTGATCTCGAACATGCCTTCGACTTCCACCGCGGCATCGCCGGGCAGGGAGGGCACGCCGATGGTGCTGCGCGCATGCCGCCCCGCCTCCCCGAACACCGCCACCGCCATATCGGAGGCGCCATTCATCACCAGCGCATGCTGATGAAAATCCGGCCCGCAGGCGATGAAGCCGCCGAGGCGCACGACGCGCTTCACCCGGTCCAGATTTCCCACCGCCGCCTTCACCTGCGCTACCAGATTGATGAAGCAGGTCCGCGCCGCGGCCTGCCCCTCCTCGATGGACACGCCGGCGCCGAGCTTGCCGGTGGTGCTGATCTTGCCATCCACCAGCGGGATCTGGCCGGAGACGACCAGCAGGTTCCCTACCAGGTTGAAGCCGATGTAGTTCGCCACTGGCGCGGGCGCCTGCGGCAAGGTGATGCCGAGCTTCTGGAGGGTGGCGTCGACGGTGCCGGGCATGGTGGGGTCCTTGTTCTGAAACGGGAGGCTCGGGCTGATCGCCGCTGCGCAGGGGAGGGAAGTGCCCGATCTCCCTCCCCCACACTGGTGGGGGAGGGTCGAGAGGGAGGCCTAGGCGCCCCTTCTACCCCACCAGCTTCAACTGCCGCCGCCGCACCCGTGGCGCGGGGGCGGAGGGCAGATCCATCGGCAACAGGGGAAGCTGTTCCGCCGCATGCCCCGTCGCATCCGGCGCGCAATCCTCCTCGGACGGATCGCCGAGGTCGCGCCGCCCGAGGTAATCCAGCGCCAGCCGCCGGAACGCCCAATCCAGCACCGATGTCGCACGCCGAATGGCCGGATCGCCCTCCACTGCGCCGGCCGGGCCGAAGCGGGTATAGGCATAGGCCTCGATGAAACTGTCGAGCTTCACGCCGGAAGCCAGCCCGATCGAGACCGCCTGCAGCATCGCATCCATCAGGCTGCGATAGGCGGCGGATTCCTTGGTCAGCGCGATGGTGACCTCGGAGAGCCGGCCCTGCTGGTCCTCCGCCGTCCGCAGAACTACCTTGTGCCCGCCCACCGAGACCCGCCAGACGGAGCCGGAGGGGCGCAGCGGCTGGCTCGCCACGCGGTCCGGCAGCGGCGGCGCGGCGCGGGCGGGTGCGGCGTCTGCCACCGGCATCGGCGGGGGCAGATGCAGGAAGGGGGCCGCGGCCTGCGCCATGGCGCGCCAGTCGGCATCCGGCACCGGGGCCAGCAGCGCCTCCGCCGCCGCGCGGCCGATGCGCAGCGCGGCACGGCTCGGAACCTCCGCCACCCAGCCATGCTGGTCCAGCGCCAGGCGGGTTGCGCCAGGGGCCGGGGCGAGGCCGCCTGTCTCCGCCCCCAGCAAGCCCTCGACCGCATCCGGCGCGCTGAGCGCCACCAGCGCCTGGTGCCGCAGCCCCAGGCTGCTGGCGGCGGCATCCAGCGCGGCGCGGGCGGCCTCGGCGAGGCCAGGCACCACCGTGGCGCCGGGCGGTGACGGGGCGAACAGCGCCAGCGGTTCGCGGGCGCCGAGCAGTTCCGCCAAGCGGCCCGACTCGGCCTCCGCCGCGCCGCGCGTCAACGCCGCGACGGCAGCCCCCACGGCGCGCGCCTCCGCGCTGCCATAGCGCAGGCCCAGGCTGGCCAGCAGCCCGGCGAGATCGGCGAAGCCCACGCAAAGCCGCGGTGCCTTGGCGCCGGTCCAGATATCCAGCGCCCGCACCGCCAGCGCCACCGCGGCGGCATAGCCCTGCGCGTCGAAGCCACCCTCCGCATCCAGGAAGGCGGGCAGGTTCAGCACGAAGCGGGCGCCGCCGCGCGCCTCCCCGCGCCAGATCGAGGCACCGGGCGCGCCGCGGCGGGACAGCAGCAGGGCGCGCAGCGCATGGGCGAAGCCGTCCTGTTCTGCCGCATCGGCCAGCACGTTGAGTTCCCGCCCCCGCAACGCCAGCCGGCTGATCCAGCCCTCCGCCAGCTTCGGGAACAGCACCGGGCCGCTGCCGGGGGCCAGCGCCGCCAACGCCTCCGCCGCCTGTTCATCCCAGGCGACGGGCAGGGCAATCGGGCGAGGCGCGGAATCAGGGTCCGGCGCGGCGCGCACACGCCACAATCCGACCTGATCCCACAGCGTTCCAGCGCATATTGTCATGGCGGGAGCCTAGAGGCCCCGGCGACGCGGCGGAAGCCGTATCTGGTGGTCGAATGCGCGGCAACACGCAACATCCTGTGGACAACACGGGGTTTTGCGTGGCCGGGCCGGTTGTGCGAAACTGGAGGCTCCCTCAGATGCTGGGGCGGCCTTCTCCCGGGCCGTGACCAAGGACCGCACATGTCGCTGATGATGCGCCTGACCACTGCCCTGTCCGGTCGCAAGATCGGGACGGACCGCTTCGGCAACACCTATCACGAGTCCCGGCGGGACTATCTGCAATACGGCCGCAAGCGCCGCTGGGTAATGTTTGCCGGCGCCCCGGACCCGACCTCCGTGCCCCCGGAGTGGCATGGCTGGCTGCACCACACCACCGCCATCCCGATGACGGAGGAAAAGCGCTATCCCTGGATCGCCGAGCACCGCCCGAACCCGACCGGCACCGCGCTGGCCTGGCACCCCGCCGGCCATGACTATTCCGGCGGCCGCCGCCAGGTGACGACCGGCGACTACGAAGCCTGGACCCCCGGATCCTGATGGCCGGGATCGTAATGAATCGACTGAAACGGACTTCGCATCCATGAAGGCTCGTTCCTTCGCCGAGATCATGGCCGGCGCCCTGGTGCTGCTGGTGGCCGGCGGCTTCCTGTTCTACGCGCTGAACAACAGCGGCCGCGGCGGCTTCTCCGGCCCTGGCCTGACCCTATCGGCCAAGTTCGACCGGATCGACGGGCTGGCGCCCGGGGCCGATGTGCGCGTGGCGGGCGTGAAGGTCGGTAGCGTGGTAGACCAGCGGATCGACCCGCAGACCTTCCTCGCCGTGCTGACCATGCGGATCGATGCCAGCCTGCAGATGCCCTCCGACAGCTCCGCCGAAATTGCCAGTGAGGGACTGCTCGGCGGGCGCTTCGTCTCGCTCGTGCCCGGCGGGTCGGACCGGATCCTGGCCGATGGCGGGGAAATCACCATCACCCAATCCGCCATCAGCCTGGAAAGCCTGCTGGGCCGGTTCATCTTCTCGATGACGGAAGCACCCGCCGCGGCCAACCGCAATGAGGCGGGGCCCGCCGCGCCGAGCCTCGGCACCCCAGCGCAGCCATGAGCCTGGAGCCGCCGGCCAACTGGCCCGGCCCGGATGGCGCGCCCCTGTCCTGCCGGGAGAAGCTGAAGGTGCTGGCCGAGAACCACCGCGAAGCCGCCCAGGTGCTGCGCGACGCCTTCGAGGATGCCGTGCTGATGGGGGTTGATGAGACCGCGATGCGCAAGGTGCTGGCCGATCTGGTCGCCGCGCTGCCGAGCCCCAAGCGGCCATGATCAGGCTAGTTCTGGCTTTCCTGCTGGTCGCGACGCCGGCCCTCGCCCAGGAATGGCAGCCGCGGCGGCTGGCCGTGCTGCAGGCGCTGGACAAGGTGACCGCGCGCATCACCGTGCTGCGGGCCGCGCTGAACCAGCCGGAGCGTTTCGGCAGCCTGACAATCACCGTCCGTGCCTGCCATGGCCGCCCGCCGGATGAGGTGCCGGATGCCGCCGCCTGGATGGAGATCAGCGACAGCCGTCTGCCGGCGGAACAGAACCCGGTCTTCCGCGGCTGGATGTTCGCCGAGGCGCCGGGCGTGAACATGCTGCTGCACCCGGTCTATGACATTCGCATCCTGGAATGCCGCGCCCAGTAGCCCGGCTTCGCAGTAGCGCAGCTTTACAGCCGGTGGATTTCCACCATCACCGCCTCCGGCGCCACCGTATCCCGCCAGACGCCCTGTTCCTCCACCGCCTCAGACAGCAGGCGCTTATAGGCCTGGCGCGGCACTTCCCGGCAGCCGAACTGCGCCAGGTGGGCGGTCTGGAATTGCGCGTCCAGCAGGGTGAAGCCGAACAGCCGCAGCCGCGCCACCAGATGCACCAGCGCGACCTTCGAGGCATCGCGCGCCCGGCTGAACATGCTCTCTCCGAAGAAGGCGCCGCCGAGTGCCACGCCGTACAGCCCGCCGGCCAGTTGTGGCCCGCCTTCGCCCGGCAGCCAGGCCTCCACCGAATGGGCGTGGCCCATGCGGTGCAGGGCGCCGAACAGGCGCTCGATCTCCGGGTTGATCCAGGTGTCCTCCCGCCCCTCATCCGGGGCGGCGCAGGCGGAGATGACGCCGTGGAAGTCCCGGTTGGTGGTGATGGTGTAGGCGCCGGACAGCACGGTGCGGCGCAGCCGGCGCGGCAGGTGGAAACGGTCCAGCGGCAACACGCCGCGCAGTTCCGGGTCCAGCCAGTACAGCCGGTCCCCGCGTCGCGTCTCGGCCATGGGGAAAAGCCCCGCCCGGTAGGCGCGGAGCATCAGGTCAGGGGTGATCTCGAACTGGCGTCTGCTCACCCGCCAAGTATGGGGTATTCACTGCGGCATCACGAGGGCAGCCTGTTTCAAGCCATGTCAGGAAAGGTTCAGGCTGCGGCTACCCCTGGCGGGCCACGAACTTCTCCAGCCAATGGATGGTGTAGTCGCCAGCCTGGAATTCCGGGTCCGCCACGATGCGCTGGTGCAGCGGCAGCGTGGTCTTGATGCCGGAGATCACCATTTCCGCCAGCGCCCGCTTCAGCCGGGCGATCGCCTCCGCCCGCGTCTGGCCATGTACCACCAGCTTGGCCACCAGGCTGTCGTAGTTCGGCGGCACCGTGTAGCCGGAATACAGCGCGCTATCGACCCGCACGCCGAGGCCACCTGGCGCGTGGTACATGTCGACCCGGCCGGGGTTCGGCACGAAGGTCTCGGGGTCTTCCGCCGTGATGCGGCATTCGATGGCGTGGCCGGAGAAGCGAATGTCGTCCTGCGTGTAGCCGAGCGGTTCGCCGGCGGCGACGCGCAGCTGTTCCTTCACCAGGTCCACATTGCAGACCATCTCCGTCACCGGATGTTCCACCTGAAGCCGGGTGTTCATCTCGATGAAGGCGAACTGGCCGTCCTGCCACAGGAATTCCAGCGTGCCGGCATTGCGGTAGCCGAGCTGGCGCAGACCCTTGGTGACCTGGGCGCCGAGCGCATCCCGCTCATCGGCCGTCAGTACCGGGCTGCCGGCCTCCTCCACCAGCTTCTGGTGGCGGCGCTGGAGGGAACAGTCACGCTCGCCGAAATGCACCACGTTGCCGTGCATGTCGGCCATGACCTGCAGCTCGATATGTCGCGGACGGTCCAGGTATTTTTCCATATAGACGCTGTCATCGCCGAAGGCGGCCTTGGATTCCGTGCGCGCGACGCGCCAAGCTTCCTCCAGCTCATCCGCCGAACGCGCCACCTTCATGCCGCGCCCGCCACCACCTGCGGCGGCCTTGATCAGCACCGGGTACATGATCTCCTCGGCCACCGCGCGGGCTTCCTCGAAGCTGTCCAACGCGCCGAGCGAGCCGGGAACCAGCGGCACGCCGAGGCCACGCATGGCGTCCTTGGCCGCGATCTTGTCGCCCATCATCCGGATATGCGCCGCCGTCGGGCCGATGAAGGCCAGGCCATGCGCTTCGACCATCTCGGCGAAGTTGGCGTTCTCGGACAGGAAGCCGTAGCCCGGATGGATCGCTTCCGCCCCGGTGATCGCCGCCGCCGACAGGATCGCCGCCATGTTCAGGTAGCTGTCGCGGGCCGAGGGCGGGCCGATGCAGACGCTCTCATCCGCCAGGCGCACATGCATCGCGGTGTTGTCCGCGGTGGAGTGCACGGCGACGGTTCGGATGCCCATTTCCTGGCAGGCGCGATGCACCCGCAGCGCGATCTCGCCGCGGTTGGCAATCAAGACCTTCTTGAACATCACTCGATGATCATCAACGGCTCGCCGTATTCCACCGGCGACCCGCCCTCAACCAGGATGCGGGTGACGGTGCCGGCACGCGGCGCGCGGATCTGGTTGAAGGTCTTCATCGCCTCGATCAGCATCAGGGTCTGGCCCTGGCTGACCTTGGCGCCTACCGTCACGAAGGCGGCCGCCCCCGGCTCCGGCGCAAGATAGGCCACGCCCACCATGGGGGAGGCGATCAGCCCCGGATGCGCGGCGTCCGAAACGGGCTCCGCCACCACGGCAGCGGCAACCGGCGCGGCGACCATCGGCGCGGCGCCGGCCGGCAGATGCGCCACCTGCGTCACGGTGATCTGCCGCGCCACGCGGATACGGCTGTCCTTCTCCACCAGCTCGATCTCGGTGAGATCGGTCTCCCGCAGGATCTTGGCGAGTTCGCGAATCGCCGCCGCGTCGAATTGCACGCCCGACATCAGGGCTCTCCTTCTTCGGCCACGAGGTCCGCGATGGCCTGCAGCGCCAGCGCATAGCCGCCGATGCCGAGCCCCGCGATGACGCCGGTCGCCGCCTTGGACACGTAGCTCAGATGCCGGAATTCCTCCCGGCGGTGAATGTTGGAAATATGGACCTCGATGATCGGCAGGTCGGTCGCCTTCAGCGCATCCATCAGGGCGATGGAGGTATGGCTGTAGCCGGCCGGGTTGATGATGATGCCGGCGGCGCGGCCGCGGCATTCCTGCACCCAGGTGATCAACTCGCCCTCGCCATTGGTCTGGCGGAAATCGATCGCCAGGCCGAGCTGTTCCGCCGTCTCGGCGCAGAGCGCCTCCACATCATCCAGCGTCGCGGCGCCGTAGATCTCGGGCTGGCGCGTGCCGAGCAGATTCAGGTTCGGGCCGTTCAGGACGACGATCAGCGGCGGGTTCACGGGGGAGTCCCAGGTTTTCAGGGACGCCCCGGCTAGCACGTCACGATCCGCAGGGGCAAGCCGAGGTGGGCCCCGCCCCCTGGCCCGCCCCTTGGCCCGCCCCCTGGCTCGCCCGCGATCAGCGCGCCGCCATTTGGTCGAACCAGCTTTTCCAGGCCGGGACGGAGCGCGCAAAGGTGCCGCGATGGGTGGCGTCGGGGCCGGCGGAGATCGCCTCGACCTTGTCATTCCCCATCGCCGCCTGGAAATTCATGGCCAGCCGGCCGACACCGGTTGTGATCGCCTCATCCATCTCGCCGTAATGGTTGCGGACCGGCGTGCGGATCACCCAGCGATAGCCGTGATTCGCCGCCATTTGCCGCCCGAAGGCGGATTCGGCGAAGAATCGCGTGTCGAAATAGGCATCCTCCACCAGGTCCCGCAGCTTCGTCGGCACCTGCGCCGGGTCGAAGGGCAGGCCCTGATAGGCGCGCAGCGACAAGTCGTAATGCGCCGGCTTCAGGATCGATCGCGCCAGCCCGGGCACCCCGTAGTAATTCTCGAAGGAGAAGGACGCCAGGATGAACAGCGTCGTGGTCCAGGGCGCGTCGATCGGCCGCGGGAAGTTCAGGAAGCCGTTCAGCGACAGCCACAGATCGATCGGCGCGCTGGCGGTGGCGGCTGCCTGCACCGGCATGCCGATCGCCTCCAGCCGCTCCAGCAGCGCCATGGTCACCCAGCCGCCCTGCGACCAGCCGGACAGGAAAAGCCCGGTATCGGTCAGCCCGAGCGCCTGCATCACCGCGCGCGCGGCGGGGATGAGGTCGGCGGTCGCCTGCTGGTGGCTGCCCTTGACCATGAAGCCCTGCGGCTCGGTCGATTCGCCCATGCCGATGTAGTCGGCACCGATCAGCGCGTAGCCCTGGCCGGCAAATTGCGCGATCATCAACTGCGTCTCGGGCGAGGTCTCGGGGAAGGAGGGCACCTCCTGTTTCCCGTAGACTGTGCCGTGCTGGTAGGACACCAGCGGCAGCCGCGGCGGCGCATCCTCCGGCACCGCCAGCAGGCCGGTGAGCACCACAGGGCGGTTGCCGCGTTCCGGCGATACGGTCGGGTAGCTGATCCGGTACAGCCGAACCCCGGTGCTGGCCGGGGTGTAGGTCACCTGGAAGCCTGAAAAGGCGGGCGTGTCCGTGGTGAGGTTCCGGTTCAGCCGCGCCGTGTCCCAGCGGCCGATCAACCGGTAGCTGATGCCGCCTGGCACGTGCTGAACGGCATCCGCGCCCTGGGTCACGCCCTGGGTCGCGCCTTGGGCGGCAGCGGGCTTCGCCGTGGCGGCCAGCGCCAGGGCACCGAGCGTGAGGCCCGCAGCGGCCTGTCGCCGCGGGATGCCTGCCGATGGCGCCTGGGACAGGGGCTCGGCAGTGCCGGTCGGCTTGGCATCGGTCATGGCGTTCCTCGTGTCGAAACTCTAACGCAAGTAACTGGCATGCTGGGTCAGCGCAACCACTGGTTGCAAAACCCCCAGCTGTGCCCCAGACCCAGGCCGATGCCAGCCTTGCAACCGCTGCGTCTTGTCCGGCATCGCCACCCCCGCCATCTTCGCCCCATGACGGAAAGCACAACGACGACGCGGATCGGGGTCGAGGTGAACGGCGAGCGCCGGGAGGTGCCGCAGGGCGCTTCCGTGGCCGAGCTGCTGGCGCTGATCGGCCTGGCCGCGCCCAAGGTGGCAGTGGAACGCAACCTGGAGATCGTGCCGCGTTCCGCCTGGGCCACGACCCCCCTCGTCGAGGGCGACCGGCTCGAGATCGTGCATTTCATCGGGGGTGGCTGAGATGGACGGACTTGCATGTGCCAAGGAAGGTGGGGCCGATGAAGGTTGGACCGTCGCCGGGCGCCGCTTCCGCTCCCGCCTGATCGTCGGTACGGGCCGCTACAAGGACCTCCCCGAGACCCAGGCGGCGATCGAGGCCTCGGGCGCCGAGATGGTCACCGTTGCGGTGCGGCGGGTGAATCTGTCGGACGCCTCGCAGCCCATGCTGCAGGATTTCGTGCCGCCCGACCGCTACACCTATCTCCCCAACACCGCGGGCTGCTTCACCGCGCAGGACGCCGTCCGCACCCTGCGCCTGGCGCGGGAGGCCGGGGGCTGGAACCTGGTGAAGCTGGAAGTGCTCGGCCCGCCGCCCTTCCTGTACCCCGACATGCAGGCCACCTTCGAGGCTGCCGCTGCCCTGCTGGCCGATGGCTTCGAGGTGATGGTCTACTGCGCCGATGACCCGGTGGCGGCGAAGCGGCTGGAGGAGATGGGCTGCGTCGCCATCATGCCGCTCGGCGCGCCGATCGGCTCGGGCCTCGGCGTCGCCAACCCCTTCATGATCAAGGCGATCATCGCGCAGGCGAAGGTGCCGGTGCTGGTTGATGCGGGCATCGGCACGGCCTCCGATGCCGCACTGGCCATGGAGCTGGGCTGCGACGCGGTGCTGTTGAATTCCGCCATCGCCCATGCACGGGACCCGGTGCGGATGGCGCGCGCGATGAAGGCAGCGGTGGAGGCGGGCAGGGACGCCTTCCTGGCCGGGCGCATGCCGCGCAGCACGGCGGCCGATCCATCCTCCCCCACCTCCGGCCTCATCCGCTGATCGGGCGCCGCGAAACAGTCTGAAATGGGCGGCGCGACCCGCGGTTGTGCGCCGTCTTGTGAACTTTGCGCCCAGCGTTCTAATTTTGCTCCCGGTCCAATCAACGGCAGGATGGGAGTTAATTATGAAGCGCCGCCAGATCGGAATGCTGGGTGCCATGGCCCTGGCGCTGAGCGCCTGCGTTCAGGAACCTCAGCGCACGGTGGTCGTGGTACCCTCGCAGAGCTGCAACACGGCCTTTCGGGTGGTCAACGCCTCCTCCCGCACCGTGGAGCGGCTTTATTTCAGCCATTCGAGCATAAATGGCTGGGGCAATGACCAGCTCGGCAGCTCGGTGCTGCAGCCCGGGCGGCAGGTGAGCTACCGGGCCGCCAATACCGGCAACTACGATTTCCGCGTGATCTGGAACAATGGCCAGGCGGCGGAGCTGCGCCGGATCAATGTCTGCGCCGCCAGCCGCATCACCGTGACCAATAGCGGGCTGCGCGCCAACTGAGCCAAAGCTTGTCCGGCGGATTCGCGCGACAACCGCGCGATTTGCCGGAGGCTTCCCGGCCAGCCCCCCGGGGGCACCATGGCGGTTTCCGGCCATTCAGGGCTGGCCGCGGAAAAAAAACGGCTGGGGGGGCGATTTTCCGCTTTCCCCCCGGGCAAGCGACGCCTATATGCGCCGCAGACGCAGTACGCACGTGCCGAAGGCCCCAGGCCCACGGAACCCGCTCATGATCAGCTCATGACAAGGGTCACCGCGGCGCAAGGTTAACGCAACGACGTCAGCGTTCTGGCAACCCCGGCGGCTCACCCCGCCGGCCTCATTTGGTCGCTGGTTCGTTCGACCGTTTCGTCAATCTAGGGGCTGTCCCCAACCGGGGCTGTCTCCACTGTTTTCAGGGGAGTACGGGCGCGATGAACCCGAAAATCGCTTCGTATCTGCGCGACCACGCGCCCGCCACGCCATGCCTGGTGCTGGATGTGGACCGCGTCGAGCAGAACTATACCCGGCTGAAGGCCGCGCTGCCGCTGGCGCGCGTGTATTACGCCGTGAAGGCCAACCCGGCCGCGCCGATCCTGGACCGGCTGTCCGCGCTCGGCTCCTCCTTCGACGCCGCGTCGTGGGAAGAGATCCAGGCCTGCCTGGAAGCCGGCGCTCGTCCGGCCGACATCTCCTTCGGCAACACGGTGAAGAAGGAATCCGCCATCAAGGCCGCCTTCGCCGCCGGCGTGACCATGTTCGCCTTCGACAGCGAGCCGGAGCTGAAGAAGCTCGCCCGCTCCGCCCCCGGTGCGCGCGTCTATTGCCGCATCCTGGTGGAGAACAAGGGCGCCGAGTGGCCGCTCTCCCGCAAGTTCGGCTGCGAGGCCGAGATGGCGAAGGAGCTGATGGTGAAGGCGGCCGCATGGGGTCTCGACCCCTATGGCATCTCCTTCCATGTCGGCAGCCAGCAGACCCAGACGGGCGCCTATGAGGCGGCGATCGCGCGCGTGGCGACGATCTTCACCGATCTGCGCGACGCCGGCATCAACCTGCGCATGGTCAATCTCGGTGGCGGCTACCCGGTCCGCTACCGGGCGGAAGTGCCGGAGATCGACGCGTTCGGCGATGCCATCATGGGCGCGATGACCGAGCATTTCGGCAATGCACTTCCGGAGATGGTGATCGAGCCGGGCCGCTTCATGGTGGGCGATGCCGGCGTGGTGTCCTCCGAGGTCGTGCTGGTCTCACGCAAGGCGGAGGATGATCCCGTCCGCTGGGTCTATCTCGACATCGGCCGCTTCGGTGGCCTGGCCGAGACGGAGGGCGAGTCCATCCGCTACGAATTCCGCACGCCGCATGATGGCGATGCGGAAGGCCCCGTGACCATCGCCGGCCCGACCTGCGACAGCACGGACACGCTGTATGAGAAGTCCAACTACCGCCTGCCGATGGCGCTCGACGCCGGCGACCAAGTGCAGCTGCTGTCCACCGGCGCCTATGTGACGACCTATGCGAGCCAGGCCTTCAACGGCTTCCGCCCGCTGGCCGAACACTACATCTAAAGCCATCCCGCGGGATCGGCCGGAAATTATGCGGCGGGCGCGAGCCCGCCGTTTCTTTTTTTGGCGTGGCTGGGCTAGGTTGCCGTCATGGATGAAATTGACCGCAACCTCGTCGTCGCCCTTCAGGAAAACGGGGCGGCCGGCCTCGCGGAGCTGTCCAAGGTTGCCGGCCTCTCCGTCTCCGCCACCGCGGAGCGGGTGAAGCGGCTGGAGGAGCGGGAGGTGATCCGCGGTTGGCGGATCGACCTCGACCCCGTCGCCGCCGGCTGCCCACTGCTCGCCTTCGTCTTCGTCGCGATGCATCCCGGGGATGGCGATGCCGGCTTCATGGCGGCGATGCGGCAGCATGAGGCGGTGCTGGAATGCCACACCGTGACGGGCGCCTGGTGCTACCTGCTGAAGCTGCGCCTGCCGGACATCGCCCGGCTGGAGGCCTTCGTGTCCGATGTGGTGCGCGGCCAGGCCGGCGTGGCGCGGACCGAGACCATCCTGGCCCTCGCCTCGCCCAAGGAAACCGCCATCCTGCCGGTGGCCGAGGCGGAAGAAGAATAAGGCCCTCTCCCCCGCTTTCGGGGGAGAGGGTTGGGTGAGGGGGGCGCCTCAGTTCGCCGGGCGCGCGCCCATGGCGACGGTGCGCTCATCCATCCGCGGCTCATAGGTGATGCCGCGGCGCGTGGCCCAGAAGTTCACCAGCTGGAACAGCGGGATCATCGCCGTCTCGCGGTCCACCATCGCCACGGCTTCCTGCAGCAGCTTCTCCCGCTCCGCATCGTCCAGCGTGCCGGCGGCGCGGGCCGTCAGCGCATCCAGTTCCGGATTCGAGTAGCGGGAATTGTTGGAGGCGCCGGTGCGGCGTTCGCGGTTGTTGGTGCCGAGCACGTTGACCAGCATGTAGCTCGCCTCACCGGTCACGCTGCCCCAGCCGGCCAGGCGGGCGTTGAATTCCTGGCGGGCATTGCGCGCCGCGTAGCTGGTCCAGGGCAGCGCGTCGATCGCGGTGCGCACGCCGATTCGGCTCCACATCTGCGCCACTGCCTGCGCCGTGCGCGCGTCATTCGGGTAGCGGTCGTTCGGCGTCGTCAGTGTCAGGCGGAAGCCTTGCGGAAAGCCGGCCTCGGTGAGCAGGCGGCGGGCGCCATCCGGATCATGCCGCGGCGCTTCGACCGCTGGGTTGTAGGAATAGGAGCCCGGCGGCAACCACTGGCCCGTGGGCTTCGCCGTGCCTTCCATGACGCGATCGGCCAGCGCCTCCCGGTCGATGGCGATGGACAATGCGCGGCGCACGCGGGGATCGAGCATCGGGTTGCGCTCCAGCGGGCGCCCCTCATTGTCGCTGACCAGCACTGGTGCGGTGTCGGTGCGGGAGAAGTCGGTCATCAGGTAGATCAGGCGCAGGCCCTGGATCTCGGAGATGCTGATGCGGTTGTCGCGGCGCAGCCGGGCGATGTCCGTGGACGGCACTTGGTCGATGACGTCGAGATCGCCAGCCAGGATGCCCGCGGTGCGCGCCGCGTCATTGGCGACGAAGCGGTAGGACACGCGCGCCCAGGGCTGCGCGCCGCGCCAATAGGCGTCATTGCGGGCGAATTCCGTGCGGTCGCCGGGGCGGTAGGAGACCAGGCGATAGGGGCCCGTGCCGATGGCGGCGCGACCGGCATTGTAGTCCTCGGTCGCCGCACCCTCACCCACATGGCGGGAGATGATCTGGATCGAAGCGAGCTCCGTCGGCAGCAGCGGATGCGCCGTGGCGGTGTGGAAGCGGATGGTCAGCGGGTCCACCACCTCGACGCGAGTGATGGCGCGGACAAAGCCGCCGAAGCCACCCGGGCTGTTCGGCACATTGGGTGCGCGACCGATGGTGAAGGCGACGTCGTCGGCGGTGAAGTCGCGCCCGTCATGCCACTTCACGCCGGCACGCAGCTTGAATTCCCAGGTGGTCGGGCTGACGGCGCGCCAGCTTTCCGCCAGCGCCGGCTGGATGCGGGCCGTCGCATCCTGCTCCACCAGCCGGTCGAACAGATGCATGGTCTGGCTGATGTTGGGCGAGGCATTGTAGAAATGCGGATCGAGCGAGGTGGGCGAACCGCCGATGCCGATGGTCAGGTTGCGGTCCTGGGCCAGGGCCGGCCCCGCGATGGCGAGCAGGGCGGCGGACAGGATGGCCCGGCCGGGCAAACGAACGAAACTCATACAAAACCTCATCTGAACGACAGGAACGAACCGCCAGCCTAGGCGCTCGCGTAGCAGGCTGCTATACCGATCGCTTCGGGGAAGCTTTGTTGAGGAGAGAGTGATGCGAAACAGCATCCGCAATACCGCTGCGGCGGCAGTGTCTGCCATGATCGTGGGACTTCCCGCGGCGCAGGCGCAGCAGGCCCAGACGTTGAATATGGGCGTGGGCTCGCCCGTCACTTCGCTCGATCCGCACTATCACCAGTTGTCGCCGAACAACGCGGTCGCCGACATGATCTTCGACAAGCTGGTCAACACCGATTCCGCAGCACGCAACATCCCTGGCCTTGCGACCGAATGGCGCGCCACAGGCCCGACCACCTGGGAATTCAAGCTGCGTCCGAACGTGACCTTCCATAACGGCAATGCGTTCACGGCCGAAGACGTGGTCTTCACCATCCAGCGCCTGCCGAATGTGCCGAACAGCCCATCCTCCTTCGGCGCCTATGCGCGGCCGATCGTGCGGATGGAGATCGTCGACCCGCTGACCATCCGCTTCCACACCGCAGCGCCCTACCCGCTGATGCCGCTGGACATGACGAATGTCCGCATTCTCGATTCCGAGACGCATGCGAATGTGACGACGGATGCGTTCAACAACGGCAGCGCCGCGATCGGCAGCGGCCCCTGGCGCGTGGTGAACCACCGCAACGGCGACCGGATCGAATTCGCCCGCAACGACACCTACTGGGGTGACAAGCCGGCCTTCGCGCGGGTGAACTACCGCATGGTCACCAACAACGCGACGCGCACCGCGTCCCTGTTGTCCGGCGACCTCGACATCATCGACCAGGTACCGACCAGCGACCTGGCGCGCCTGCGCCGCGACCCAAACTTCAACGTGTCCGAGACTGTCGGCCTGCGCCTGATCTTCCTCGGCCTGGACCATCTGCGTGGCGCGGATGAGAATTCGCCGCAGATCACCGACCATGAAGGTCGCCCGCTGGGCCGCAACCCGCTGCGCGATGTCCGCGTGCGCCGCGCGCTGTCCATGGCGATCGACCGCAAGGCGATCGCGGAGCGCGTGATGGAAGGGGCCGCGACGCCGTCGGGCCAGTTCCTTCCGCCCGGCACCTACAGCCATGTGCCGGGCCTTGAGGCGCCGGAATACAATCCGGATGCGGCACGCCGCCTGCTGACGGAAGCCGGCTATCCGAACGGCTTCCGCATCACCCTCTCCGGCCCGAATGACCGCTACGTCAACGACGCCCGCATCATCCAGGCAGTTGGCCAGATGTGGACCCGCATCGGCGTCCGCACCGCGGTCGAGGCGCAGACCTGGTCCACCTTCGTCGGTCGCGCCGGGCGGCAGGAATTCTCCTCCTTCCTGATCGGCTGGGGCTCCAACCCCGATGCCAGCCACCCGCTGCGCAACATCCTCGGCACCTTCAGCCGAGAGAGGGGCTGGGGCTCGTCCAACCGTGGTCGCTTCTCCAACGCCGAGGTCGATGCCCTGCTGACCCAGTCCCTGTCGGAACTGGACGAGCAGAAGCGTGAGCAGCTGATGATCCAGGCGCAGCGCATCGCCGCGGATCAGGTTGCGGTGATCCCGATGCACATCCAGACCAACATCTGGGCGATGCGTCGCGGGCTGACGCACCAGGCGCGCGTCGATGAACTGACCCGGGCGCAGGATACGCGCCCGGCTGCCGCCCGCTGAACGAGACCTGACGGGGCAAGGGGACCGGGATGAGCGTCTATCTGTTGCGGCGACTGATTCAGGCCGCCGGCGTCGTGCTGGCGATGTCGCTCATCGTCTTCATCGGCGTCTTCGCCATCGGCGACCCGGTGGAGATCCTGATCAGCCCCGATGCCGACCAGATGGAGCGTGAGCGCGCGGTGATCGCGCTCGGCCTCGACAAGCCGCTCTGGCACCAATACCTGATCTTCCTGGGCAAGGCGCTCCAGGGTGACCTCGGGCGGTCCTTCGTGTTCAACGAACCGGCGCTTGAGCTGATCCTCCAGCGCATGCCGGCGACGCTGGAGCTGGCTTTCGCGGCCACCTTCGGTGCCATCCTCATCGGCCTGCCGCTCGGCCTGTATGCCGGGCTGCGGCCGAACAGCATTGGCTCCAAGGCCATCATGGCCGGTTCGATCCTCGGCTTCTCGCTGCCCACCTTCTGGGTCGGGCTGATGCTGATCATGGTCTTCGCCGTGCAGCTTGGCTGGCTGCCCTCCACCGGGCGTGGGCAGACGGTGGAGATCCTCGGCACGCATTGGTCCTTCCTGACCTGGAACGGGCTGACGCATCTGGCGATGCCGGCGCTGAACCTCGCGTTGTTCAAGATCAGCCTCGTCATCCGCCTGACCCGTGCGGGGGTGCGGGAGACGATGCTGATGGACTACGTGAAATTCGCCCGCGCGAAGGGGCTGAGCCCGTTCCGCGTGACCTTCGTGCACGTCTTCAAGAACATCCTGATCCCGGTCGTCACCGTCACCGGGCTGGAGTTCGGCAGCACCATCGCCTTCTCGGTCGTGACGGAAAGCATCTTCGCCTGGCCGGGCATGGGCAAGCTGATCATCGACAGCATCAACGTGCTCGATCGGCCAGTCATCGTCGCCTACCTAATGATCGTCGTGCTGATGTTCATCACCATCAACCTGATCGTGGACCTGATGTATTCGGTGCTCGATCCGCGCGTGCGGCTGGATAGCAAGTGAAGGGGCGCACGGCATGAGCGCGGTTGTCGGCCAGGGGGCACCCATCGAGGACCCCGCCAAGATCAAGGTGGAAACGCCGTTCCGGCGCTTCTGCTCCGAATTCGCGGAGTCGAAGCTCGCAATGGGCGGGCTGGTGGTGATCTCCATCATCATCCTGGTGGCGATCCTGGCGCCCTTCATCTCGCCGCAGGACCCCTATGATCTGGCGGTGCTGGACATCATGGATGGGCGGCTGGAACCCGGCGCTAAGTCCGGTGACGGCGCCATCACCTACTGGCTCGGCACGGATGACCAGGGGCGGGACATGCTGTCCGGCATCATGTACGGGCTGCGAATTTCGCTGACCGTCGGCGCCGGCTCCGCCTTCATCGCCTGCATGGTCGGTGCCTCCCTCGGCCTCGCCGCGGCCTATGCCGGTGGCAGGACCGACAGCATCATCATGCGCATCGTCGACCTGCAGCTGTCCTTCCCGTCGATCCTCGTCGCGCTGATGATCCTGGCGTTCCTCGGCAAGTCGGTAACCAACGTCATCATCGCCATCGTCGTGGTGGAATGGGCCTACTACGCCCGAACCGTGCGCGGCACGGCGCTGGTGGAACGGCGGCGCGAATACATCGAGGCGGCGGAATGCCTGGCGCTGCCGCGCTACCGCATCCTGTTCCGGCACCTGCTGCCGAACTGCCTGCCACCGCTGATCGTCATCGGCACCATGCAGGTGGCGCGCGCGATCGCGCTGGAGGCGACGCTGTCCTTCCTCGGCCTTGGCGTGCCGATCACGGAGCCCTCGCTCGGCCTGCTGATCGCCAATGGCTATGAATACATGCTGTCGGGAAAATACTGGATTTCCTTCTACCCCGGCATCGCGCTGCTGGTGACCATCGTCGCCATCAACCTGGTCGGCGACCAGTTGCGTGACGTCCTGAACCCGCGGCTGCAGAAGTAAGGGTGCCCATGGCTGACGTAGTGAACGCGGCGACGCCAACTCTGGAGGTGCGCAACCTCCAGACCCACTTCTTCACCCGCGGCGGCGTCGTGCGCGCCGTGAACGACGTGTCCTTCACCATCGGCCGCGGCAAGGTGCTGGGGCTGGTCGGCGAAAGCGGCTCCGGCAAGACGGTCACCGGCTTCTCCATCATGAAGCTGGTCGATCCGCCCGGCCGCATCGTCAGCGGCTCCATCCTGTTTCAGGGGCGGGACCTGGCGACACTGTCCGAAGAGGAGATGCGGCACCTGCGGGGCAACCGCATCGCCATGATCTTCCAGGACCCGATGATGACGCTGAACCCGGTCCTGCGCATCGACACGCAGATGATCGAGACGGTGCAGGCGCATGAGAAGGTCTCGGATGAGGATGCCCGCGCCCGCGCGCGCGATGCGCTCGGCATGGTCGGCATTCCATCCCCGGATGAACGGCTGAAATCCTACCCGCACCAATTCTCCGGCGGCATGCGCCAGCGCGTGGCGATCGCCATCGCCCTGCTGCACCGCCCGGACCTGATCGTGGCGGATGAGCCGACCACGGCGCTCGACGTGACCATCCAGGGCCAGATCCTCGCGGAGGTCCAGAAACTTTGCGCCACCACCGGCACGGCGATGCTGTGGATCACCCATGACCTGTCCGTGGTCGCCGGCCTCGCGGACGATATCGCCGTCATGTATGCCGGCCGCGTCGTCGAATATGGCGATGTTGGAGAGGTGCTGGACACGCCGCTGCACCCCTACACCCATGGCCTGATCGGCAGCGTGCCGTCGCGCAACAAGCGGGGCGTTCCTCTGCGGCAGATCCCAGGCATGACGCCGTCGCTGCTCAACCTGCCGGAGGGCTGTTCCTTCCGCGCCCGCTGCCCGCGCGCGGCGGAGGATTGCATCGTCATGCCCACCCTGCACCCCTGGCTGCCGGATCGCCTGGCGCGCTGCCACCACCCGCACCTCGAGGAGGTGGCGACGGCATGAGCCAGTCCCAGATGCAGGAGCAGGTCCCGGACGCGCCGCGCACCTTCGCCGACAGCGAGATCCCGATGGTCGAGCTGCGGCAGGTTTCGCGCCGCTTCTCCAAGAAGCTCGACATCGCCGCAAAGCTGGCGCGTCGCCTCGGCGCCGCGGTGAAGGAGGAGATCGTCCACGCCGTGGACCATGTCGATCTCCGCGTCCGCAAGGGCGAGGTGGTGGGGCTGGTCGGGGAATCCGGCTGTGGCAAATCCACCCTCGGCCGCATCGTCGCGGGCATCCTGCCGCAATCCGAGGGCCAGGTCTTCTGGAACGGCCAGGATGTGGCGATCATGCAGGGCGAGGCCGCGAAGATCGGCAAGCTGCGCCGGCAGATGATCTTCCAGGACCCCTATGCCAGCCTGAACCCGCGCATGCGGGTGGCCGATATCGTGGGGGAGGCGCCGCTGGTGCATGGCCTGACCACGCGCGGCAATTTCGACGCCTATGTCGATGAGCAGATGCGCCGCGCCGGCCTCGACCCCGCCTTCAAGCGCCGTTACCCGCACCAGTTTTCCGGCGGCCAGCGCCAGCGCATCGGCATTGCCCGCGCGCTGGCCGTGGCGCCGGAATTCATCGTCTGTGATGAGGCGGTGGCGGCGCTGGACGTCTCGATCCAGGCGCAGATCCTGAACCTGTTCATGCAGCTTCGGAAGGATCTCGACCTCACCTACCTGTTCATCAGCCACGACCTTGGCGTGGTGGAACATCTCAGCGACCGCGTCGTGATCATGTATCTCGGCCGCGTGGTCGAGGAAGCGCCGACGGAGCGTGTCTTCGCCGGCGCCAACCACCCCTACACCCAGTCGCTGCTGGCCAGCGTGCCGCGCATTGGCAACCGCAAGCGGGCCTTCGCCACGGTGAAGGGGGAAATCCCCTCGCCGCTGAACCCGCCGCCCGGCTGCCACTTCCACCCGCGCTGCCCGCACGCCTTCGATCGCTGCCGGGTGGAGGTGCCGAAGCTGCGAGAGATCGCCCCCGGGCAGCGCAGCGCCTGCCACCTGAACGACGCCGCCTGACCTCGTATCGCGCCCAGTGGGAAAGCCGCGACCTGGTCGCGGATTTCCTGACCGGGCGCGACGCAGCGGCGGACCCGCTCTGGTCCGCCAGCGGGGCCACAACTGCGGCGGAATATGCGCGCTGGGCCGAGCATCTCTGCGGCTGCGCCTGCCTCCAGATGGCGCTGGCGGCGCTTGGCCGCCCGGTGCCCCCGATTCATGATATCCGCCGCGGCGTGCAGGCCGCAGGTGGCTATCTGGAGACGCCGGAGGGCGACATTCGCGGCCTGATCTATGCCGGTGCGGTGGCCTGGCTGGCGGGGCAGGGGATTGCCGCCGGCATCCTGTTGGATCTGACGGCGCAGGATATCCCGGCGCAGGGCCTGTTCCTTGCCTCCGTCCATCCCGGCATCCGCCGGCCGGATCTGCCGCCGCCCGGGCGCGGCGGGCATCTGGTGCTGGTCTTCGGCCAGGATGCGGCGGGCGCGCTACGCTTCCACAACCCCTCCGGCGACACGCCAGCGACGCAGGAGGATGTGCGGCTGGCGCCCGGCGACTTCGATCGCTTCTTTGCCGGGCGCGGCATCCGCATCGGGTAGCGGCGTCAGGTCCGCTTGGTCGGCGCCGCCGCGCCGCGGCCCCGGCCGGGCGGGTCGGAAGGATCGCTGTCGCTCGGCCCCGCCGGTGCGCGGTTGCCGCCGCGCCCGCGGCCGGGCGCGTCGCTCGGGTCGCTGTCGGTCGTGCCCGCCGGCCCGCTGGCGCCACGGCCCCGGCCAGGTGGGTCGGAGGGGTCGCTGTCGCTCGGCCCCGCCGGCGCCCTGTTGCCGCCACGGCCGCGGCCGGGCGGGTCATTCGGGTCGCTGTCCGACGCGCCGGCCTGCGGGCGACTGCCGCCGCGGCCATTGCCGGGCTCGTCGGAGGGATCGCTATCGGTCAGGCCGCTGCGCCGGGGCGCACCGCCGCCCTTGGCGCGTGGCGCGCTGCCGCCCCCACCGGATTTCGGCTCCTGCGCCTGGGACGCCAGCGGCACTGCCGTGAGGCCCAGCGTGCTGACCCGCAGGATCAGCAGGCGCCGGCCAGGCGCCGACCCGTCAGATGTGGACATGCGGTCCTCCTTTGCTCGGTTCATGTTCGCGATGCGGCGGGTTTTTCACAAGCGGCACGATGCGGGCGGAGTGAAACGAAGCCGCTTGCATTTATGTTCCTGATATGTTCCTATCATCCCATGAGCACCATCGCCCTTGGCACGACCCTCCAGGCCGATATCGCGGCCGAAATTCCCGTCCACCTTAGCATCCCACCGCGCCCGCGCCCGCGGCACGCCTGGCCCGCTTCCGTGACGCGGGAACCGGCGTGGCGGGAGGCGATGCGCTGGTCACTGCTGGCCCTCACCGCCAGCCTGGCGGCCGGGGAGGTCGCGCTGGCCCTGTTCGGGCCATAGGCCGCCTCAAACGGGCAGGGTCGCCATGGCGGAAAGCCCGCCGCCCGCCCGGTTCCGCAGCACCACATCGCCGCCATGCGCCCGGAAGATGTTGCGCGCGATCGGCAGGCCGAGGCCGGTGCCGCCGGTTTCCCGGTTGCGGCTTTCCTCCAGCCGGTGGAAGGGCTGGAACACGGTCTCCAGGTCGTGCTCCGGCACGCCCGGCCCGTCATCCTCCACCGCAATCCGCACCACCCCGCCCAAGGGGGGTTGCAGCCGCAGCGTGGCGGAGCCGCCATAGGCCACCGCATTGCTGACCAGATTGGCCAGCGCCCGCTTCAGCGATCCGGGCCGCGCCGCCACGGTCAGATGCTCCGGCCCCATATAGGTAATCAGCTCGGCGTAGTCCGGGCTGGCATCCGCCGCCTCGTCCATCACCGTGCGGCAGAGCGAGGCGAGGTCCACCGCCACGGAGGGCTCGCGCGTCGAATCATCGCGCGCGAAGGCCAGGGTGGCGGCGATCATCGCCTCCATCTCATCCAGGTCGGCCAGCATCTTCCGCCGCTGCTCGTCATCATCGAGGAATTCGGCGCGCAGCTTCAGGCGGGTGATCGGCGTCTTCAGGTCGTGGCCGATGGCCGCCAGCATCTGGGTGCGGTCGCCGACGAAGCGGCGGATGCGCTCGGCCATGGTGTTGAAGGCGCGCGCCGCGGTAGCGACCTCGGCGGGGCCGGTCTCGGGCAGTGGCGGCGCGTTCACATCGCGGCCGAGCCGGTCCGCCGCCTGCGCCAGTGCCGTCACCGGCCGGGTCAGCCGCCGCACCGCCCACAAGGTCAGCGCCACGGCAGCCAGCGTCATCAGGGCGAAGGCGATGAGGAAGGTCATGGAATGCCACGGCCGCGGCGGCGGAATCTCCAGCCGCAGGTTCAGCCAGCCCTGATCCGGAAAGCGCAGGCTGACCATCAGCCGGCCCGGATTCCCATGCGTGCCGATCAGCACCTCCCGCGGTCGCAGGCGCGGCGGCGCGCGGTGCAGCCCATCGAGGCGCAGCAGGCGGATCAGGCCGGGCGGCGGCGGTGGAGAGTTGGGCTGGGCCAGCGCCACCTCATCCAGCGTGATCCGCATGCCGGGCGGCATGTCCAGATCCTCCAGCACCGATTTGCGGCGGTCGGGCGGCAGGGGCAGCAGGCTGCGCCAGGCGCCGAAGGAACGCTGGGAAATCTCCCGCGCATGCTGGTAGCGCTGCAGATCCACCCGATCCAGCGCATGGATGGTCAGCCCGGCCACCTGCACCAGGATCAGCCCGCCGATCAGCACCAGCGCGGTGCGCCCGGCCAGGCTGCGCGGCCACAGCCAGGCCAGCAAGCGCCGCATCAGGCGCGCTCGACGGTCGCGGACAGTACATAGCCGCCACCGCGCACGGTCTTGATGACCTGCGGATTGCGGCCGTCATCCTCCAGCTTGCGGCGGAGGCGGGAGACGGCGACATCGATGGCGCGATCGAACGGCCCGGCCTGGCGGCCGCGCAGCAGATCCATCAGCATGTCCCGCGTCAGCACCCGGTTCGGCCGCTCCACCAGCACCATCAGCAGCTCGTACTCGCCACCGGTCAGCGGCACTTCGGCACCCTGCGGGTTCAGCAGGCGGCGCCGCGTCGGCTCCAGCACCCAGCCGGCAAAACGGAGAACCTTGGCCGGCGGTTCCTGGGACGGGCCGGTGCTGCTGTCCGCCGTTGCGCGGCGCAGCACGGCGCGGATGCGCGCCAGCAATTCGCGCGGGTTGAAGGGTTTGGCCACATAATCATCGGCGCCGAGTTCCAGGCCGACGATGCGGTCCGTCTCCTCCCCCATCGCCGTCAGCATCACGATCGGCACCTCTGATTGGGTGCGCAGCCAGCGTGCCAGGTCCAGGCCGGATTCGCCCGGCATCATCAGGTCCAGCACCACCAGATGATAGCGGCCGAGCGGCCAGAGCTTGCGGGCCTCCCGCGCATCGCGGGCGGCGGTTACGCGGAAGGACTGCTTCTCCAGGAACTTGCCGAGGAGTTCACGGATCTCGCGGTCATCATCGACCACGAGGATATGCGGGGCTGTTGCGTCCATGGCTGCAACATAGCGCGCCGCGCGCGCACCCCTAGGGCGAAACCCCACCCAGTGTTGCGGCATGTGACTCCGGGGGTCCCGGTTACCGGGTGTTGCACTTTCTCATGCTTTCGGCCCTTCCATGGTAACCCGCAGGGCGCATGTAACGAAGGACAAGGCGTCATCCCGGCTTCGGCCCTGACTTCGCCGCGGGATTCCCCCCCTCCCGGTCCGAGGTGGCGTGTTGTACTGGCGGCGGGGATGACCCCCTCTCCTGCGTCCCCGCCGCCATATTTCCCGGAACCGCCGCCCTGGGTGCCGGCTGCGGTGGCAGCGCTGGCGCAGGCCGATCCGGACCTCGCCGGCATCGAGGTGGCGGCCGGCCCCTTGCCCTGGCGCAGTCGCCCGGCCGGCCTGCCTGGATTGCTGCGGACCATCTGCGGCCAACAGATCTCGAACCAGGCGGCGGGCGCCATCTGGCGGCGGCTTTCGGCGATTCCGGGCGCGCTGGACCCCACAGTGCTGGTGGGGCTGGAGGATGCGGTGCTGTGCGGCATCGGCGGCCTGTCCCGCCCCAAGGCCGCGCATGCCCGCGCGCTGGCCGCCGCCTGCCTGGACGGCACGCTGCGGCTGGAGGCGCTGGACGCCATGCTGGATGAGGACGCCGTGGCGCATTTGTGCACCATTCGCGGCCTCGGCCGCTGGACGGCGGAGGTGCACATGCTGTTCGCGCATGACCGGCCGGATATCTTCCCGAGTGGCGATATCGCGCTCGCCGCCAGCGTCGCGCATCTGAAGCGGCTGCCAGCCCGGCCGACGCCGAAGCAATTGGCGGAAATCGCCCGCGCCTGGCAGCCCTGGCGCGGCCTGGCGGCGCGGCTGTTCTGGCATCATTGGCGGCACATCACGGGGCGTCCGCTGATCGAGGATGCATGGACGCCGGACGCTCCTGGCGCCACTTTGGCGGGATGATTCTCTCCGCCCCGCTGCGCGCCACCGCCGAGCCACCGATTCCCGCCGCCCGCACCTGGGCCGCCCGCTATGCCGGCGGCGCCGGCCCGGCGCTGGACCTGACCCAGGCGGTGCCGGGCTACCCGCCACCGCCCGAACTGCTCGCCCGACTGGCGGAGGCCGCGGGCAGCATCGCCTGCGCCGGCTATGGCCCGATCGACGGCGACGCGCCGCTGCGGGAAGCGCTCGCCGCCGACATCAGCGGCTTCTACGGGGCGGAGGTCTCGGCCGCGGACATCGCCATCACCGCCGGCTGCAACCTGGCCTTCGCCATGACCATGGCGGTGCTGGCCGCGCCGGGAGAGGCGGTGATGCTGCCCGCGCCCTGGTACTTCAACCACCAGATGGCGCTGACCATGCGCGGCGTGCGCGCCGTGCCGTTGCCCGCCCGCGCGGAAGCCGGATTCGTGCCCGACCCGGCCGAGGCCGCCGCGCTGATGGATGCCAACCCGGTGCGCGCCCTGGTTCTGGTCACGCCCAACAACCCGACCGGCGCGGTCTATCCGCCCGGGGTCATCCAGGCCTTCGCCGAACTGTGCCGCGCGCGCGGCGTCTGGCTGGTCCTGGACGAGACCTACCGGGATTTCCTGACCGACGCGCAATCCCCGCCGCACGCCCTGTTCGATGACCCGGCCTGGCGGGATGGGCTGGTGCATCTGTACTCCTTCTCCAAGGCCTATTGCGTGCCCGGCCACCGGGTCGGCGCGGTGGCGGCCGGGCCGGCGTTCCGGGCGCAATTGGCGAAGGCGCTGGACACCTGGCAGATCTGCCCCGCCCGCCCGGCCCAGTCGGCGCTGACCTGGGCCATCCCGGCGCTGGCCGCCTGGCGCGCCGGCAATCGCGCGCTGATGGCCGACCGCGCCCGGCTGTTCCGCGCGGAGGTCGGGCAGTTGCCCGGCTGGCGGCTGGACGCCATCGGCACCTACTTCGCCTATCTGCGCCTGCCGGAAGGTGCACCGGATGCCGAGGAAGCGGCGGCGTCGCTCGCCGCCGAGCAGGGGCTGATGACGCTGCCCGGCCCCTTCTTCGGCCCCGGCCAGCAGCGTCATTTGCGGCTCGCCTTCGCCAATGCGGGGGCGGAGGTGCTGGCGCAGGTGCCGGGGCGGCTGGAGCGATGGGCGAGCCATCCTGGCTAGACTCAGGACCCAGTAATCGCTTGTCCCGAACCGTCAAGCCATCGCGCCAGCGGCCTCGTTGCTGCACTTGCGGCTCATCTGCGTCTGCCGCGCTGGCTTGCCTTGGGCGCTTCTGGCCCTGGGATGTCCCGCTGCTTCACCACTTCTGATCCTGAACCGGTGAATACCACTGGCGCAACGCTGGTATCGTGGCGGTTACGAGACCCACTGGAGAGCCGCTACCAACGGCGGCGCCTCGCGAACAGCATGAAATAGGCGATGTCTGCACCACGTGTCAGCGCGTCATCTGAAATGAACCCCTCGCCGGTATCCTTCAGTAACATCCAAGGCCTGACCGTGGTCAATGCACCCAAATTGTCAATGTTGCGGCATCCGCGTCGCTTGGTTAGGACACCGCAGCATCAAAATGCTGGCGTGGTCTATCGCTGCCAGCTTCACAGGGCTCCTGCCAGCGCAGACCGCTCACTGTGCAGTTCGGGCACCGCATTCTCGCGCGCGAAGCGTATCAGGATCCGCAAGCCGTTCTCGGGTGTGGAGGTAACATCCAGGGTCGCCCCTGCATTCTGCAGCAGCGATTTCACAATCAGCGCTCCCAAGCGGCCGGAAGTGGGCCACTTGACGCCTGGTGGCAGGCCGACGCCATCATCGGCGATGGAGACCTGACAGCCAGTGAAATCAACAAGGCTATGGAGCGTTATGGTGCCTCCGGCGCGGCCGACGAAGGCGTGCTTCAGCGCGTTGGTCAGAACCTCGTTCACAACCAGTCCCGTGGGCATGGCAACGTTGATGGAGACCGGCCAGGTGTCGACCTTGAGGTCAAGTCGGATACCCTCTACCGCGTGAGCCCGCATGACAGCTGAGGCGATTTCGCTGAGATAAACTCCCAAATCGACGCTTTCGCCAGGCTCCTGGTCTGTAAGCGAGCGATAGAGCAGGGCCAGCGCGCCAACACGTCCCGCCAGGCGGCTGAAGGACTCGCCCGCCTCGCCATTCGGTACGTTTCGACTTTCCAGCCGAATCAGTGCGGTGATCATCTGGAGGTTATTTTTCACGCGGTGCTGCAATTCGCGCAGCAGCGTATCCTTTTCCTGGACCCGTTTTTCGGTTTCCTCCAGTTCGGATCGGCTTCCTGGGTCAATCTCGACAAGCGCCACCAGCCGAAAAAGGGCGGTGCCATCCTCGTCTTGAATGACGTTTGCCCGTACGTCGACAATGGTCCCGTCGTTGCATCCATTAGGCGCCATGCGAAAGCTACCGATATAGTCCTCGCCTGCCGGAATGGCGTCACTGAGGTGGCGGTCATCACCTTTAGCGGTGGCAATGGCCTTTAGATCGCTCCAGGGGCGACCCAGCAACCCTGCCGCCGGCTGGCAGGATAATCGTTCGAACTCAGAATTGGCGTAGGTGATGCGTTCGCGCGGCTGCAACTCCGCCACGGCGATGGCGAAGGGCATCTGGTCGAGGAACTGCTTAAACCTGTCGCTGTCGAGCGACACGGCGAGGTCCGGGTCTCCCAGCATTTCGGTGAGCGGCTTGCGTTCATCCTCATCGAGCGTCACTGGCAGAGCTTTCAGGATTGCGGCCGGTACGACCTTCGCAAGGATCAACTAGGAGTGAAAATAGGCGTGCGGCGGCCAGCCAGCAAGCTCCCAGTGTTTGGTCATTGGGGAGCCTCACAGGCAAAGTAGCAGCGCTGCATCGTCCCGACCTAGGGTGTTTGGTCCCACGGTTTGATGGTGCGATCCTTTCGAACGAGTGGAAGGAGGCACTATGGGCCAGGTTCGTCACGGCAGCGCCACGACCACGCACGCCGTCAGAGCAGCAATACAGCGATCGCAGGCTTCGCTCTCGCAGCTGAGCCGCCAACTGAGCATCAACCCCATCAGGTAGATCACCGGCTAAACAAGCCCAACTACCCCTGGACCAACGGCCAGGTTGAGCGGATGAACCGCCACAAGCAAAGACACAACCGTCAAGCGCTTCCACTGCAACAGCCACAATCAACTGTGCACGCATATCGCAGACTTGATGGCAGCCTACAATTTTTCCCGCAGGCTCAAGACGCTCGGCGGTCTCACTCCCTACGAATACATCGGCAAAGCCTGAACCTCAGCGCCAGAGCGATTCACCATCGACCCGATCCACCAAATGCCGGGACTGAACACCTAAGTGTTTCCGAGGTTGCCCGCCGGCTTGACCGTTCGACGCGCAGGGTGCGAGGTCAGGCCTCAAGTTCGGAGGCCGCCATGCGAACGCTCGACATCATCTCCGACGCCATCTGCCCCTGGTGCTGGATCGGCAAGCGCAACCTGGATACGGCGCTGGAGACATTGGCGGAGGAGGGGCTGCATTTCGCCCTCCGCTGGCGCCCCTTCCAGCTCAACCCGGACATGCCGGCGGAAGGCGTGGCGCGGGCGGCCTATCGCGCCCAGAAATTCGGCTCCGAGGCGCGGGGGCGGGAGCTGGATGCGAATGTCGCCGAGGCCGGCCGCGGCGTCGGCCTCGGCTTCCGGCACGATCTGATGCTGCGCACCCCCAACACCGTCGCCGCCCATCGCGTGATCCGCATGGCGGAAGCCGAGGGGGTGCAGCATGCGGTGGTGGAGGCGCTGTTCCAGGGCTACTTCCGGGACGGCCGCGATATCGGCGACCCCGTCGCGCTGGCGGAGCTGGCCGGCACCGCCGGGCTGGCGGCCGATGCGGTTGCCGCCATGCTGGCCGGCGAGGACCACAGGGCGGAAGTGCTGGCCGAGGATGGCGCGGCGCGCCAGGGCGGCATCAACGGCGTGCCGTCCTTCCTCATGGACCGCCACCTTCTGTTCAGCGGCGCCATGCCAGCCACCCGCATGGCGGATGCCTTCCGTCACGCGAACACGATTCTGTCGGAGCGCGCTTCGGCCGCATAACACTAACACTGACCTTGGCGTAGGGGATTCTGCCCGTGGAATGGGTGCTGCTTGGTCTCGTCGTCCTGCTGCTGCTGTGGCTGGTCGTCATCTACAACCGCCTGGTCTCGCTGCGGCAAATGGTGTCGCAGGCCTGGGCGGATATCGAGGTGCAGCTCAAGCAGCGCCACGATCTGATCCCCAATCTGGTGGAGACGGTGAAGGGCTACGCCGCGCATGAAAGCAGCACGCTGGAGGCGGTGATCGCCGCGCGTAATGCCGCAGTGCAGGCCAAGGGGCCGGAACAGGCCTCCGCCGCCGAGGGCCAGCTTGGCGCCGTGCTTGGCCGGTTGTTCGCCCTGTCCGAGGCCTATCCAGACCTCAAGGCCAACACCAACTTCCTGGCGCTGCAAAGTGAGCTGTCCAACGTGGAGAACACGCTGGCCGCCGCGCGGCGCTTCTTCAACAACAGCGTCGCGGAATACAACGCCTCCATCCAATCCATCCCGGCGGTGTTCTTCGCCGGCTCCCTCGGCTTCGGCCCGCGCGGCTTCTTCGAGCTGGATGAGGGGGAACGGGCGGCGACGAAGAACGCGCCGCAGGTGAAGTTCTGAACCGGGGCCAGCGCAATGCTGCCGACCCATGGGCTGCGGACGCATATCTGGAACACCGGCCTGCGGTCCGTGCTGCTGCTGGCCGGCTTCCCGGTGCTGCTGGCGATGATCACCTGGGCCGTCGCGCTGCTGTTCGCCGCCACCGAGGCGGTTGATTTCCAGCAGGGGCTGCGGGATTCGGTGGCCCTGCTGCCGGCCGCGATTCCCGTGGCGCTGCTGATTTCCGCCATCTGGTTCGCCATCGCCTGGTTCTCCAACCAGTGGATAATCGACATGATCTCCGGCGCCCGGCCGGTGACGCGGGACCAGGAACCGGCGCTCTGGAACATGACGGAGGAATTGGCGATCAGCCGCGGCATGCGGATGCCGCGCCTTGCGGTGATCGAGACCGAGGCGCGCAACGCCTTCGCCTCCGGCCTGACGCGCGACAAGGGCGCGGTGACGGTGACGCGCGGGCTGATGCAGGCGCTGGGTCCGCGCGAATTGCGCGCCGTGGTGGCGCATGAACTGACGCATATCCGCAACGGCGACGCGCGGTTGGGCGTGGTTGCCGCGGTGTTTGCCGGCGTGATCACCATGGTGGGGGAGGTGATGTGGCGCGGCCTGCGCTTCGGCCGGATGCGCCGCCTGCCGCGCACCGGTGGCAGCGGCAACGGCAAAGGCAAGGGTGGCGCCATGTTGCTGGTGCTGCTGGCATTGGCCATCGCGGCGCTGGCCTGGGTGCTGTCCATCGCGCTGCGCATGGCGCTGTCGCGCAACCGGGAATACCTGGCGGACGCCGGCGCGGTGGAGATGACGGCGGACCCGGATGCCATGGCCAGCGCGCTGCGGAAACTGGTGGGGCAGGAGGCGATGGAGGGCATGCCCAGCCAGATGCGCGCCCTGCTGCTGCATGATGGCGCCAACAGCCTCGGCCCCGCCTGGTTCGCCACCCATCCGCCGATCGAGAAGCGGATCGAGGTGCTGCAACGCTATGCCGGTGCGCGCGACCCGCCGGAGAGTGGAATGCCAGAGATCGTGGCACCCGACCCGGATGCCACCCTGGTCACCCGCCCAGTAGCGCCCTCAACTGGCGCACCGCACTCCCCGGCGTCGTCACCACCGGCAATCCCGTGGTGGCGGATACGGCCCGGGCCGCCCGGGCCAGGCTGAACTGGCCGAGCAGGATCACGTTGCAGCCCGCAAGCCGCCGCGCCGCCTCTGCCGCCAGCCGGTCATGCGTCTCCACATCGCCCGCATCCAGCGCCGCCAGCGCGCCTTCCGCCAGGCAGGGCACCACCTGCACGCCCGCGGGGAATTCCGGTGGCATGGAGGCAAGCGTGCCGGGGAAGGTCGCCAGCAGGCCGATGCGCTTGCCGATCGCGACCGCTTCCTCGATCGCCGCCGCATTCGGCTTCAGGACCGGAATCGGCGCGAGGTCCGCCGCCACCGCCTCGATACAGGGGCCGAAGGCGGAGCAGGAGAACAGCACCCCATCCGCCCCGGTGCCGCGCGCGTAGCGGCCGAGGGTCAGGAACCGCTCCGTCATCGCCGGCGTCAGCGCGCCATCCCGCGCCAGGTCGGCCGAGAGGCTGTCATCCAGCAGGTTCATCAGCCGGGCCTCGGGCCAGGCTTCGGCGAAGGCAGCCTCGATCGGCGGCGGGGAATGCCGCAGGGCGTGGATCAGCGCGATACGCACGGCTTCAGTTGCCGACGCAGCGCTGCAAGGGGGAGGGGAAGTCGGTGCAGTTCGGGAAGGCGATCTCATCCGGCCCGCGCCGTTCCACCCGCAGCGTATTGGGCCCGGTGGGGCAGCCGAAGCCGAGATCGGCCGGCAGGCGAGAGGCAAGCGGCCCGCCCGGCGCGGCTGCGGGGACGAAGCGGAACTCCAGCACATCCGGGCTGGCCTGGACCGTCTCGATGATCCGCTGGCGATAGGCCACATCGAAGACGGAGGCGCGCAGCACCACATCCTTGGTGAAGATCACCGAGGGCTGGCCGGTGCAGCTCGGCCCGCTGGTCGAGCCGGGCGGGAAGATGCCCCCGGTCCAGGACCCGAACACCCAGGCATGCGGCAGCTCCACCTGCTGCTGCGCCCCGGCGCTGCTGCCAAGGGCCATTGCCGCCGCTGCCGCCACCAGCATCCACCGTCGCATCCCGCGCTCCTTCATCATTGGGGGCAGCATAGCGCGGGCAGGGGGGGTGCGGCTATCGCTGCCCACCGCGGTCTGGCGTGGTGTTGTTCGGGCGGGGGAGGAGGGCTGTTCCAGGGGAGGGGCGGAGGTGTCTCCCTCGACCCATAGCTGAAATGCGTGGTGGCCGTGTTAGCCTCCGCCGGTGCACCAGTTTCCTCCGAGTGACGCGCTCCAGTTCTTCGTCGGTGACGCCATCGCGCAGGTACGACTGGACCCTTTTTCGCTCCAGTTCAGCTTTGAGGGCATGCGGCGATTAGTTGTCGAGCATCGTATCGAGCACGCTGATCCAGACGGGACCATATGGGCCTATGATTGTCAGGCTACGGAACGTGCGCCGGTCGTCCTCCAGCGGTTGCTCAATCTGCGCATCGTGGCCATTGAGCGAGAAGAGCTCCGCCTCACTTTCCGATTTGGAAACGGCTCCACTTTGGCGGTGATGTCGGAGCTCGGACCTTACGAAAGCGGCCACATCTACGCCCCCGAAATCGGCTTCACCGTGTTCTGACGAGCGGCCGCTAACTGGCCATAGCAGACGTTCTGCGCGCTTCGAGGGATCGCTCCAAAGCCGCCGCCCCTGCTGACCTCTAAGCCGCCGCCCCCGCCGGGCGCCCCACCGGTGGGTCCTTCACCGGCAGATGCACCAGCGCCGCGAAGGCAGAGGCACCAACGCCAATCCACCACATCAGATCGTAGGACCCCGTCCTATCCAGCACCACGCCCCCCATATAGGCGCCGGTGAAGCCGCCCAACTGGTGCCCCAGGAATACCAGGCCGAAGATGGTCGCCAGCCACCGCGTGCCGAAATTGCGCGCCACCAGCGCCACCGTTGGCGGCACGGTGGACAGGTACAGCAGCCCCATCAGCGCGGAAAAAATCATCACCGTGGTCGTGGTCTTCGGCAGCAGCATGAAGCCGGTGATCAGCACGCCACGCGCGGCATAGATGATCACCAGCAGCTCCCGCCGCTTCCAGCGCTGCGTCAGCTCCCCGGACACCAGCGACCCGCCGATGTTGAACAACCCGATCAGCCCGATCGCGCCCGCGCCCACCGCCACCGGCAGCCCGCAGTAATGCACGAAGCCGGGCAGATGCGTGGTCAGGAAGGAGATATGCAGGCCGCAGACGAAGAAGCCGAAGAACAGGAACCAGAAGGTCGGCGTGCGCAGCGCGCGGCCCAGCGCCTGGCGCGCGGTTTCCTCATCCTTCGGCGCCACCTTGGCGCGCGGCGGCTCGCCCAGCGGCAAGGCGAGGGGGATGATCAGCAGGGCGGCGGCCGCCATCAGCGCCAGCGTCGTCTCCCACCCCAGCGTGCTGATGCCGATCCCGGCCAGCGGCACCACCAGGAACTGCCCGAAGGAGGATCCGGCCGTGCCCAGCCCCACCGCGCGCCCGCGCTGGCTTTCCGGCAGCAGCCGCGTCAGCGTCGCGATGATCACCGGCATGCCGGCGGCGGAGACCGCAATGCCCATCACCACACCGGCGAAGAAGGTGAACAAGCCGAGATGCACCGCCATCAGCATGCCGAGGATGCCGATTGCGTAGAGCACCGCGCCGCCCATCACCACCGCCCGCCCGCCATAGCGATCCGCCACCTGGCCGCAAATCGGCTGGCTGATGCCGTTCAGCAGTACCTGCAGCGCGATGGCGAAGGAGAAGCCGGAGGCGGTCCAGACATTGGCCTCCGTCATCGGCGCCAGGAACAGGCCGAAGGAATTCCGCAGTCCCATGGCGAGCGCGGCGCACAGCACCCCGCAGGTGATCAGCACGGCGGCAGTGACAGCGGGGCGGGATGTCATGCGGCCAGCCTCCCTCAAGTCTCAGGCCAGCGCGGGCAGTTCCCGCGCCGCCAGGATGTTCCGTACGCCATCGGTCATGGCGCCCAGCGTCGCCGCATCCACGGCTTCCAGTTCGGAGCGCTCGCCGATGTTCCAGAAACGAAAGCCCAGCCGATCGAAAAGCTGAACCAGTTCCGCCGCGCTGCTGCCCTGCGCCGCCAGCATGCCGGGGGCGAATTCGAACATCACCTTGGCCCGAGGCGAGCGGGCCAGCAGGTTCCACATGCCATGCACCGCGCGCGATTCGGTGCCCTCCACATCCATCTTCACCATATCAACCTGGAAGGCCGGGTCGGGGAACAGCGCATCCAGCGCGACGACGCGGCAGGCATGGGTCACACCATCTTCCGGCACATGGCCGGGATGGACGGAAAGATGCCCGCCGCCGCCCCATTCCCAGGAAAACAGCAGCTCCGCGATACCTTCCTCCGCCCCCACCGCCATGGTGTTCACCGTGGCGTACCCGGACAGGCCATTCACCGCGAGCGACCGTCGCAGCAGGGCCGCATAGCGCGGATTGGGCTCGAACGCCTCGACCCGCCCGGTCGGCCCGGTGGCGAGCGCGCCGAGCAGCGCATAGACGCCGAGATGGGCGCCGAGATCGAGCACGGTATCACCCGGCCGGATCAGCTTCTCGAACAGGCTGGTGTAGTTGGTCTCCCACGTGCCCTCGATCAGCAGATGCGGGGCGAGGTCGTTGCCGCGGGTATCGACGAACATCTTGAGCCGGCCCTGCAGCACCGTCAGCGCCGTGTGGTCGCCCAGATAGGCGGTGGGCGTGTAGCGCACCGGATGCGTGCGGGCGGCGAAATAGGCGATGGCAGCTTCCAGCCGGCGCTGCACTTGCAGGACCCGGCTGGGCAACGACAGCAGATCACGCAACATGCGGCAGACAGCCTCCGATCGGGCGCAACAGCAGGGCGGCGGGCGCGGCAGGCCCGGCTTCCGCCCCGGAAGCAATGGATGGGCATGGCAGGATGACAAATCGGGCCAGTCGCGCCCGAGGCCCGGCATACTGCCGGGTCCTGCCGTTTAGCCGACGCCCCGGCAAAAAAGAAGTTGGCGGGGTTTCACGCCGCCTTTCGCAACGCGAGGCCGAAGGAGGTGACAACCAGCGCACCATGCCGCTGCTTCGGCCGCGGCGGGCCATCCGGCTTGGTGGCGACCTCCGCATCCTGCGGCTCCAGCCCGGGGTGCAGGTTCACCGGCAGCATCTCATGCCCCTGCGCCTGGATCTGCGCCGCCAGCGCCTCCAGGTCCCGCCGGCGCAGCACGGCCAGGGTCGGGTGGTCCACCGTCGCGATGTCGGAGGTGATGTTGATCGTGAAGGTATGCGCCGCAATGCCGCCCGGCTTCAGCACCCGCAGGCTTTCCTCCAGGAAGGCGCTGGCGGCGGCGAGCGAGCCCAGCCGGTCCACGGCGGAGGCCGACCAGCAGAAATCGAACTGCCCATCCAGATCGGCCGGCAGGTGGTTCATGTCGATGTCGCGGTAGCCGACCATCGACTCGAAATCCTCCAGATGCAGGATCTCGGGGTGGAACAGCGCCATCTGCTGCGCGCCGGGCGGCAGTTGCACATCCTCCGACACATGCGGCAGATCGCTTGCCAGCACCCGCACGCCGCGGGATGCGAGCAGGGAGGGAATGCGTTCGCGCCCGACGCCGAAGCCGATGGCCTGCTTGCCGGCGGCGATCATGCCATGGGTCGCGAGAAGGGAGACGATCCAGGCCTGCTCCCAGCTTCGCCGGGTGCGGCCGGGCGCCATGCCCATGGCCTCCGCGATCTCGGCGAAGACGGGGTCGTCGAACTGCCCGGCGGTGCACATCTGGCCGACCGGATGCTCCAGGCTCGGCGGTTCGAAGCGGTAGGGGAAGGCGGGGTCGCCGGGCGGGCGCATCAGGAACAGCGGCATGCCATAGGCTGGCACACCCTCCACCGCGGCATCGAAGAAGTCGTAGAATTCCCAGGTGTTGGAGAAGGCGCGGCGCAGCGTCGCCAGGTCCGGCAGGTTGCGATGCGCCTCCACCTCCTCGGCCGAGAAGGGGTCGCGGCCGATCAGCAGGCGGAAGGCCCAGGCCACGGCGTCCGCACTCAGCTTCGGCTGCGCTGTCTCCTGGGAGTATCCCTGTCCTGCCTGCGGCTCCATCACAACTCCTTTGCGGCTTCCAGCACCTGGGCCGCATGCGCCTCGGGCTTCACCTTGCGCCAGACCCTGGCGATGCGCCCATCGGCGGCCACCAGGAAGCTGGAGCGCTCCATGCCCATATAGGTCTTTCCATACATCGACTTCTCGACCCACACACCATAGGCCTCCGCCACCTTGTGGTCCTCGTCGGAGGCCAGCTGGAAGGTCAGGTTGAACTTCTGGGCGAACTTCTCGATCGGCTTCATGGGGTCGGGCGAGACGCCGATCACGGTCAGGCCGATCTTGCCGAGGGCGGGCAGCGCCTCCTGCACCCCGCAGGCCTGCTTGGTGCAGCCGGGGGTGTCCGCCTTCGGGTAGAAATACAGCAGGAAGGGCTTACCCTTCAGCTCCGCCAGGCTGGCGGTGCGGCCGCCGGAGGCGGGCATGGAGAAATCCGGGGCGGGGGCGCCTTCGGTCGCTTCGGTCATGGGAATGGCTCCGGTCAGGGCAGCTCGGGGTCGCCGATATGGCGGGTGAAGCTGTCGCGCACCTGTTGCGCGACCGCGCGCATCTGTGCGCGGTAGCCCGGTTGGTCAATCGTGGCGCCGGCTTCGATCGGGTTGGGCAGCAGGTGGCCGGTGGCAGCGGCCAGCGCCAGCGCCACCGGTTCCGGCAGCGCCTCCTCCGGCCAGCGGCCGACGGTCAGGCGCAGATGCGCGGTGATGGCGCGCCACAGCCGGTCGGCGGCGACCAGCGAAGCCGCCTCCGCCTCCGGCAGGATTCCCGCCTTGGCCAGCGCCGCCAGCGCGAGGCGGGTGGTGGGGGAGATCACCGCGGGCAATCGGTGGGCCTGTGCCACCTGAAGCGCCTGGGAGATGAACTCCACCTCCACCAGCCCGCCCGGCCGGTGCTTCACATCCCAGGGCCCATCGGCCGGCAGGTCGCGCAGCATCCGCGCCCGCATCGCCCGCGCATCGGCCAGCACCTGTGTGGCATCGGCGGCGCGGGTCTGCGCCTGGCGGAGTGCCGCCTCCACCTTGCGCTTCAGCGCCGGCGCACCGGCCACGAAGCGCGCGCGGGTCAGCGCCATGCGTTCCCAGGTCCAGGCCGATTCGGCGTGGTAGCGGGCGAAGGACGACAGCGAGACAGCCACCGGCCCCTTCGAGCCGGAAGGGCGCAGCCGCATATCCACCTCGTACAGCCGTCCCTCCGCCCCCGGCGCCGTCAGCGCGCCGACCATCTGGTTGGCCAGCCGGGCGAAATACTGCGAAGGCGCGAGGGATTTGGCGCCGCCCTTGCTGTCCGGTGCCTCCGCCGGATGGTCATAGACCAGGATCAGGTCGAGATCGGACCCCGGCAGCATGTCCCGTCCGCCGAGCTTGCCGAGCGCCACCACCCCCAGCGCGCCGCCCGCCACCTTGCCGTGACGCTGCGCGAAATCCTGCACGAGGCGCGGCAGCAGCGCGCCGATCGCGGCATCGGCCAGCGCGCTGCGGGCGAGGCCGGCGGCATCCGTGTCCAGCCGGCCTTCCAGGGCGGCGGCATCGATCTCGAACTTGCCCTCCGTCACCAGCCGCCGCGCCGCTTCCAGCGCCTCCTCCAGGAAGCGGGCGTCCTTCACCAGGGCGGGCAGGGAGGCGGCGGGATCGTTGCCCGGGGCGGCGTGGCCGGCCAGCAACCCGTCCAGCGCGGCGGCGTTACGGGCGAAATGGTCGGCCAGTTGCGGCGCCGCGCCGAGCACGAAGGCCAGCCGATCCAGCAGCGCCGGGTTGCGCGCCAGAAGGGACAGAACCTGTACACCCGTGCTCATCCGCGCCAGCGCGGCATCCAGCCGCATCAGCGCGGCATCCGGCTGCGGCTGCCTGGCCAGCGCGGCGAGCAGGCTGGGCATCAGCGCGGTCAGCAGTTCCCGCGCCCTTTCGCTGCGCGTGGCCCGCGCCCGGCCATGATGCCAGCCGCGCACCGTGGCGGCGACGGCGGCGGGGTTCTGGAAGCCCAGGCCGCGCAGCGTGGCCAGCGTGGCCGGGTCGTCCTCCACCCCGGTGAACACCAGGTCGCCCTGGACATCGTCGCCGGCCGAGAGATCGGGCGAGGTCTCGAACAGCCCTGCATAGCGGCGCTCAACCCGGCGCAGATGGCCGGTCAGCGCAGTGGCAAAGGCCTCCGGCGTTTCGTAGCCCATGAAGGAGGCGATGTTGGCCAGCCCCGCCGCATCCTCCGGCAGCCGGTGCGTCTGCCGATCCGCCACCATCTGCAGCCGGTGTTCCACCTGGCGCAGGAAGCCATAGGCGTCCGCCAGATCGGCCGCCGCACGGCGATCGATCTTGCCGGCGGCGGCGAGTGCCGCGAGCGCGCCGAGCGTCGTCGGGTCGCGCAGCGCCGGGTCGCGGCCGCCCCAGATCAATTGCAGCACCTGCACGGTGAACTCGATCTCGCGGATGCCGCCGCGGCCGAGTTTCACGTCGTGGCCCGCCACCTGCACCTCGGCATTGGCGCCCTTGTGGCCCTTATGCGCGTGGATCTGCCGCTTGATGGAATGGATGTCCGCGACGGCGGCGAAATCCAGGTGGCGGCGCCAGACGAAGGGGCGGATTTCGCGCAGGAAATGCTCACCCAGCGCGCGGTCGCCGGCCACGGGCCGAGCCTTGATCATGGCGGCGCGTTCCCAGTTCTGCCCCATGCTCTCGTAGTAGATGATGGCCGCGGGCAGGCTGACGGCCAGCGGCGTCGCCGCAGGATCGGGCCGCAGCCGCAGATCCGTGCGGAAGCAGTAGCCATCCTCCGTCCGCTCATCCAGCAGCCGCACCAGGTCACGGGCGAGCCGCACATAGATGGCGCCGGCGCGGTCGGCGTCGTAAGTTGCAGCCTCCGGGTCATACAGCACCATGAGGTCGATATCAGAGGAGTAGTTGAGCTCCCGCCCGCCGAGCTTGCCCATGCCGAGCACGATCAGGCCGGACCCCTTGCAGGTGGCCCGAGGATCATGCCGCGCGGCGCCGCCCGCCAGCTTCAGGTCGCCGCGCGCCTGCGCCTCCCGCAGCAGATGGGCGCAGGCGTAGTCGGTGCAGGCATCGGCGAGGTCGGACAGCGCGCCGGTGACCCGGTCCAGCGCCCAGAGCCCCATGATATCGGCCACCGCGGCGATCAGCGCGGCCTGGCGCTTGGCCTGGCGCAGCAGGCTGGCCACGCCGGGGCGGGTCGCCGCCGGGTCGGCGCGGCCGAGCGGGTCCAGCGCCAGCGCGAAGGCCGCATCCGGCCCGCGATCCATCACCCGCAGCAGCGTGGCCGATTCGCGCAGCGCCAGATCGGCCAGATAGGGGCTGTGCCCGCCGAGTGCGGCCAGCAGTGCGGCGCCTTCGGCCGTGGCGCCGAAGCCGCGCTCCGCCGCGCCGCGCTCGGCGAAGCGCCCGGCGAGCTGGCTGGCGGCCTCCGCGTCATGCGGGCGTGGCAGGGCCTGTGCGGCGCGCGCCGGTGCGGCGGCGGGCTTCGGGGGTTCGGGCGGGGTGGGAAGCGACCGGGCATTCGGCATCGGGGCGCAGCGTGGCGATGAGGCGCGCCGCCGGTCAAGTGGCGCGAGAGGCGCATCGCGCCCTGCGGCTGGTCTCGGCCCTGGCGGTGCTGCTGCTGCTGGTCATCGGCGCGGCCGCCTTCCGCCTCTCGCAAGGCCCGATCGACCTGCCCTTCCTGGCTGCGGCGATCGCCGACCAGGTGAACATCCCCGGCCCCGAGGGCGCCCCGCCCGAGGCGCATTTCGAAATCCGCCGCGCCAGCATCGGCTGGCAGGGTTGGCGCGAGGGTCACCTCTCGCCGGTGGAACTCCGCCTGTCCGGCGTCCGCATGGTGGAGCCGGGCGGCCAGGTGCGGATGGAATTGCCGGATGCGGCCGTCACCCTTTCCCTGCCCTGGCTGCTGCGGGGCGAGGTCGCGCCGCGCCGGCTGGAACTGCAGCAGCCGGTGCTGACCCTGCGGCGCGATGCGGCGGGGGAAGTTTCGCTGCTGCTGGGCGAATCCGGCAGCCCCTCGGCGGGCACCGACGCGGCGCTGGATCGCATCCTGGCGGAGTTGCTGCGCCCGCCCTCGGACCGGACGCCGCTTTCGGCGCTGCAATCGCTGCGGATCCTCGGCGGACGGATCGTGGTGGAGGATGCCGCCCTCGGCCTGACCTGGGTGCTGGACGAGGCCGATGTGACGCTGCGCCGGCGGCTCGGCGGCGGCTTGATCGGCGATGCGGCGGCGACGCTGCTGCTGGGCGGCGAACGCGTGCCGGTGACCCTGGGCGCGGAGGTGAATGCAACGTCCGACGCGGGCCCGGCCGAGCTGTCGCTGCGCCTGCTGCTGCCCGAATTGCGGCCCATGCTGCTGGCTCAGGCCGCCCCCGCCCTGGCGCCGCTGGCCCGGCTGGACGCCACCGCGCGGATCGAGGCGCAGGCCCGGCTGGACGCAAAGGGCCGCTTTGGGGACCTGCGCGCCCGGCTGACCACCGGCCCCGGCGCGCTGGGCCTGGGGGAGGGCCAGCGCATCGCCCTGTCGCGGCTGGAGCTGGAGCTGGAGGCATCGCCCGGCCGCGTCACCATCCCGCGCGCCCTGCTGCGCCTGGATGGCGAGGCCGCGCCCAGCCTGACCGTGCAGGGGGCGGCCGACCGCGCCGCGGAAGGCTGGCGCGGAGAGGCGACGCTCGGCCTGGACCAGGTGCCGATCGCGGCACTGCCGCAGCGCTGGCCGGAGAGCCTGGCGCCGCATGTCCGCAGCTGGATCGTGCAGAACCTGACCGCCGGGACCGCCCGCAATGGGCGCTGGCGCATCGGGGCCGAGGCCGGGCCGGACCTCGCCGATGCGCGGATCACCAGCCTGGAGGGCACGCTGGAGGTGGCAGGGGCCACGGTGCATTGGCTGCGCCCGATCCCGCCCGCCCAGGGCGCCACCGGCACCGTCACCTTCGGGCTGGAGGAGATCGGCCTGCAGATCACCGGCGGCCGGCAGTCGGGCGGTGCCGTGACGGTGCGCGATGGCAGCATCCGCTTCCTGCTGCCGCCCGGCGCGCAGGAATCCGCGCAGATGGAATTCAACCTGGCCGGCCCGATCCCGGATGCCCTGGCCGTGGTGCAGCACCCCCGCCTGCGCCTGTTCGAGCGCCAGCCATTCCCGGTGAAGGACCCGCGCGGCAGCATGGAGGCGCGGCTCAACATCGCCTTCCCGCTGCTGTCCGACCTGCCGGTGGAGCAGCTTCAGCTTCGCGTCCAGGCGCGGCTGCGGCAGGTGCGGATGGCCGATGTGCTGCTCGGCCGGCCACTGGAGGGCGGCACCGTCGAGCTCACGGTGGACAATAACGGCCTGCGCGCCAGCGGCACCGCGACACTGGCCGAGATCGCCGCCCGCCTGACGGTGGAGATGGATTTCCGCAACGGCCCCGCCAGCCAGGTGACGATGCGGGAGACGGTGCGGGCGGAGACGGATGCCCGAAACCTGGTGGCGCTCGGCCTCGCCTTCTCCGAGGTGGTGGAAGGGCAGGTCGGGCTCGATGTCCGCACCGAACGCCGCCGCAACGGCCAGGGCCGCGCCACGGTGCGCGCCGATCTGCGGCAGGCGCGGCTGATGATCGACCCGCTCGCGTGGTCCAAGCCGCCCGGCCAGAATGCGGGTGGGGAGATGGTGCTGCGCCTGGCCGGGGAGAATCTGACGGCGATCGAGAGTTTTCGGATCGAGGGACCCTCCATGCGGCTGCGCGGCAGCGCCAGCTTCATCAGCGGCACGCGGCTGGAACGCGTGTCGGTGACGGAAGGCGTGGTGGAGGACAGCCGCTTCACCGGGGAAGCGCGCCCGCCGCTGGAACCGGGCGGTCCCTGGGCGCTGACCCTGCGCGGCCAGGTGCTGGACCTGCGCCGCATGCTGTCCGAGGACGCCAGCAGCGCGGCAGCCGCCGCACCGGACAGTGAAAACGGCCCCGCCTTCGCCGCCGATGCGCGGTTCGAACGGGTGCTGCTCGGTCCCGGCCGTGAATTGGCCGCGGTGACGGCGCAGCTGAGGGTGGATGGCCGCGGCGTGGTCCGGGCCGGCACGCTCTCCGGCCGCGCCGGGCCGCGCGGCGCCTTCCAGGCACAGATCGCCCCCGCCGGCGCCGGACGGTCGCTGCGGCTGGAAGCGGAGGATGCCGGCGCGTTGCTCGGCAGCTTCGATGTGCTGCGGCGGCTGGAGGGAGGGCGGCTTTCGGTGCAGGCTACCTACGCCAGCAACCGCCCCGGCGCGCCGCTCTCCGGCACCGCGGAGATGAGCGATTTCGCCGTGCGCGGCGCCCCGGCGGTGGCCAAGCTGCTCCAGGCCATGACGCTCTATGGGCTCATGGAAGCGGCCTCCGGCCCCGGCCTCGGCTTCACCCGCCTGATCGCGCCCTTCAGCCTGACGCCGGAGGTGCTGACGCTGGGGGAGGCGCGGGCCTTCTCCGCCTCATTGGGCGTGACATTGACGGGTACGCTGGACCGCCCGCGGCAGCGGCTGAACATGGCGGGCACGATCGTGCCGGCCTATTTCTTCAACTCCCTGCTCGGCAACATCCCCATTCTCGGCCGGCTTTTCGCGCCGGAGGCCGGCGGCGGGCTGTTCGCGGCCACTTTCCGGGTCAGCGGCCCGGCGGATGACCCGGCCGTGAGCGTCAACCCGCTGGCGGCGCTGACCCCTGGTTTTCTCCGCGGGCTGTTCGGGATTGGCCAGCAGGCGACGCCGTGACGGCTGCGTGCCAGCCGGGCGCCAGCACCCAGACGCCGTCGAAGCGCTCCAACAGGTCCCGCGCCGGGTCCATGCCGGCCCGCGCTGCCGCCAGCATGGCGTCATCGCCCAGTACATAAAGGCTGCCCGGCTCGTACGCGCCGCTGGCCAGTCGGCGCAGGGTCGCGGCGTTCAGCGCCGCCACCCGCGCGGGGTCGATGCGGGCCAGATAGACCGCATCGGTGGGCAGGCCGCGCGTGGCGGACAGCACCGCTACCTCCTCCCAATGCCTGGCCTGCATGCCGGTGGGTGCCAGGCGGATGCGCTGGTAGCGCGCGGTGGCCGTCATCCAGAACGGGTCCGCCAGGCGCAGCGGGGCGGTGGCAGGCGCCGGGGGGAAGTAGTGCGCCAGCCGCGCGAAGCCGGGCTGCAGGTCGGCAAGCTGCACCAGCAGCAGCCCGGCCAGCAGCAGCCCGGTGCGCCGCCCTCCCAGGGCATGCGCCAGGGCGGCGATGGCGCCGAGCACCAGCGCATAGGCCAGCGGCCAGAAGAAGCGGACGGAGGCGCGCAGCGCATCGGCCGCCGCCAGCACCGGCGCCGGCAGTTCCGCCAGCACCAGCACGATCTGGCCGCCCACCGAGACGCGGTGGGTGACGGCAATCGCCAGCAGCACGGCCAGCCCCGCCAGCAATGGCCATCGGCGCGCGAGGAAAGGGCGGGGCCGCCAGAGAAAGGCGCCTGCGCCGGCCAGCAGCAGCAGCAGCGTGCCGAGGCCGAGATAGCTGTCGCGACCCTCCAGATGGTTGGCACGCGGCAGTTGCGGCAGGAAGCGGCCCCAATGGCTGGGGTCGAAGGGCGCCAGCAGGTCAAGCTGCATGGCGCCGAAGCCGCCCCAGGTGCCGCCGATACCGCCGCCGAGCAGGAAGAAGCCCGCGGCCCAAAGCCCCGCCAATCCGGCGCCCGGCACGGCCAGCGCCTCGATGGTCAGGGGCAGCGGCCGGCGCTCGCGCGGCCAGGCGCGGGCAAGCCAATCGGTCGCCCACAGCCCGGCCACCATGGGCAGCAGATAGGCGTGGATCAGGGACGCGGCGAGCACCAGCGCCACCCAGGCCGCCAGCCTTCGCCAGGGCGGCGCGACCGTCAGGCACAGATACAGCGCTGCCAGCAGCAGGAACTGCCCCCCGAGGGCGAAATGCCCGCCGAGCCGGTTCAGCAGGATCGGCTGCAGCACGAAAAGCGCCGCGCCCGCCAGCCGTGCCAACGGGTCCTTCGTGACCAGCCCGATCAGCCGCCAAGCCAGCAGGGCCTGCAGCGCGCCACAGGCAAACAGCCACAACCCCCAATATTGCGGCACCTCCACCAATGGCCGCAGCGCCTTGAAGGCGAAGGCCAGCAGAGGGATGGAGTCGGAGAAGAAGATGGAGGATCCGACCTCCAGCCCCCAATCCGGATTGGCGCCGGGTGGCCAGGCCCAGGGGCTGCGGGCGAAATAGGTCCAGCCGAGCCAGTATTGCACCGGGTCCGGCCCGATGGTGCCCTCCAGCATCCAGCCGGTGTTCCGGGGCGACAGGACATGCCAGCCATAGGTGCCGGCGATCACGGCGATGCCGAGGGCCATGGCCGCCATGGCACCTGCCCAACCCGGAATCCTCATGCGCCGCACGCCGCCCTCCGCCTCGGCCGGTGGGGAGACCGGCGTCCGCTACAGGATCGGCGTAAACCGCGGCGATTTCATGACGGAATATTCATATCCGCGCGATCAGCGCGGGTCAGGCCGGCCGCACCAGCAGGTGCCGCTTGCGGCCCAGGGACAGCTTCGCCGCGCCGTCGCGCAGATCCGCGACGGTGATGGTCTGCGCGGGATCGGCCACGGCCTGATCATTCAGCCGGATGCCGCTTTGCGCCACCAGGCGGCGGGCCTCGCCCTTGCTGGCGACGAACTTCGCCTCCACCAGGATGTCCACCACGCCGGCGGGCAGGGGGGTGGTGTGGGTGGGCAGGGTCTCCGCCGCCTCGCCCTGTTCGAAGGCGCGGCGGGCGGTCTCGGCGGCGGTCTCGGCGGCGTCCCGGCCATGCAGCAGGGCGGTGGCCTCCGTCGCCAGCACCTTCTTCGCCTCATTGATCTCGGCACCGGCCAGGGCGCCGAGGCGCGTCACCTCCGCCATCGGCAGGTCGGTGAACAAGGCGAGGAAGCGGGCCACATCCGCATCCTCCGCATTGCGCCAGAACTGCCAGTAGTCATAGGGCGCGAGGCGGTCCGGGTTCAGCCAGACGGCGCCGGAGGCCGTCTTGCCCATCTTGGTGCCCGACGCGGTGGTCAGCAGCGGCGTGGTCAGGCCGAAGGCCTCGGCACCCGCCATGCGGCGCACCAGATCGGCACCCATGATGATGTTGCCCCACTGGTCCGACCCGCCCATCTGCAGCGTCACGCCGAGGCGCCGGTGCAATTCGAGAAAATCGTAGGATTGCAGCAGCATGTAGTTGAATTCGAGGAAGCTGAGCGGCTGGTCCCGGTCCAGACGCAGCTTGACGCTGTCCATCGTCAGCATGCGGTTGACGCTGAAATGCCGGCCGACCTCCCGCAGGAAGGGGATGTATTCCAGCTTGTCGAGCCATTCCGCATTGTCGAGCATGATCGCGGCATCGGGGCCGAACTGCAGGAAACTGTCGAAGCTGCGGCGGATGCCGGCCTTGTTCGCCTCGATCTGCGCATCCGTCAGCAGCGGGCGGGCCTCGTCGCGGAATGAGGGATCGCCGATCTTCGTCGTGCCGCCGCCCATCAGCGCCACCGGCCGGTTGCCGGTGCGCTGCAACAGGCGCAGCAGCATGATCGACAGCAGATGGCCGACATGCAGGCTATCCGCCGTGCAGTCGAAGCCGACATAGGCCGTGACCCGCCCCTGAGCCGCGAGGCCCTCCGCATCCGTCACCTGGTGGATGAAACCGCGCTCACGGGCGGCGTGCAGGAAGTCCTGGGTTGCGGTCATGGCGGGTGTGGGGGGTCCTGTGGGGCTTCCGGAAGTGCCGGCGGCGTAGCACGTTGGGGGGATGCTGCGAACCATAGGTCTGATGAGCGGAACCTCCCTCGACGGGGTGGATGCCGCATGGGTGGAAACGGATGGGGAGGCGATCGGCCGGCTCGGCCCGGTGCTGACGCTGCCCTACGCGCCGGCCCTGCGCCGCGACCTGCGGGAATTGCTGGACCGTGCGGCGGAGATCGGGCCGGACGATCCCTTCCTGGCAAGCTGCGTGAACCGCCTGACGGAACGGCATATCGAGGCGGTGCGCGCTATTGGCTGGCAGGCGGATCTCGTCGGCTTTCACGGCCAGACCATCCTGCACCGACCGCACCGGCCGGGCTCCAATACGGCAGGCTTCACCTGGCAGGTGGGCGACGCGGCGCGGCTGGCGCGGGAGACGGGGCTGACCGTGGCGCATGATTTCCGCTCGGCCGATGTGGCGGCGGGCGGGCAGGGGGCGCCGTTGGTGCCGGTGGTGCATGCGGTTATGGCGCGGGGGCTGCCGAAGCCGCTGGCGATCCTGAACCTCGGCGGGGTGGGCAATGTCACCTGGATCGGCCGGGATGGGGCGCTGGTGGCCTTCGATACCGGCCCGGCCAATGGTCCGCTCGATGATTGGGCGCGGCACGCCACCGGCGAGGCCTATGACCGCGATGGACGGCTGGCGCTGGCGGGGCAGGCAGATGGCGGGGTGCTGGCGCCGCTGATGGCGCATCCCTGGCTGGCCGAACCACCGCCCAAATCCCTGGATCGGCTGGATTTCGACCGGGCGCTGAAGGAAGCAGGTGCCCCGGCGCTGTCCCCCGCCGATGGTGCCGCCACGCTGGTGGCCTTCGCCGCCATCTGCGTGGCCGCCGCCGCGCGCCACTTCCCGGAACCGCCGGTGCAATGGCTGGTGGCCGGCGGTGGGCGGCGCAATCCGGCGATGATGCGGGCGCTTGGCGCCGCTTTGGCCGAGCCGGTGCGGGCGGTGGAGGTAGCCGGGTGGAACGGGGATGCGCTGGAGGCGCAGGCCTTCGGTGTGCTGGCGGCCCGCGTCTGGCGCGGCCTGCCGCTGACCTTCCCGGGCACCACCGGCGCGCCGGGGCCGCTGCCGGGGGGGCGGCTGGTGGGCCCGCTGCTTTAGGCGTGGGTGGAGGCGGGCAGCGCAGCCCGCCTCCGTGCCGATCAATCCGCGGCGAGTGCCATGCGGTTGCGGTTGAGCATGCCCATGACGTGATCCTCACACGCATCGGCCACCTGTTCCGCCTGGGGCGGGGTGTAGATGTGGCCGGCGCCGGGCATCACCCGGTAGTCGATGGCGATGCCCTTCTGGGTGTTCAGCTTGTCCACCAGCTTCCGCACGCTGCCTTCCGGCACCAGCTCGTCATCCGAGCCATGCAGGATCAGCCCGTTGCAGGGGCACGGCGCCAGGAAGCCGAAATCATAGTGGCTGGCGGGCGCGGAGATGCTGACGAAGCCGCCCATCTCCGGCCGCCGCATCAGCAACTGCATGCCGACATAGGACCCGAAGGAATACCCCGCGACCCAGAGGGAGGAGGCGTTGGGGTTCACCGCCTGCAGGAAGTCCAGCGCCGCCGCGGCATCCGAGATCTCACCGATGCCGCCATCATAGCGGCCCTGGCTGCGGCCGACGCCGCGGAAATTGAAGCGAAGCGTGGAGAAGCCCATCGTCTGGAACCGCTGGTACAGCGCATGAACGACGCGGTTGTTCATGGTGCCGCCATGCAGCGGGTGCGGGTGCAGAACCAGCGCAACCGGCGCATTGGCCTGCTTCGCATGGTGGTAGCGACCCTCGAGCCGGCCATCCGGCCCGGCAAACATGACTTCAGGCATCGTCCTGTCGATCCAGTCCATGTTGGGCCCACGGTGCGACGAGGCCGTAGAGGCGCCGTCTGCCATGGGCCATGGCCGGAGGAGGGCGTGCGCATACCGCCCGCCTCCTGGCCGTTTGGGAAGCCACACACCGCCGCCGCGGCGTGCCACAGGCACTTGCAGAACCGCAATCGACGTCCTGCCGATCCCGGGCCAGCGAATTCCACCTCATGCTTCGTTCCCACGCTCCGGCGCCATTGTTGACGGCGCTGGTCGGGAATAATAACCTTGGGCGGGCGACTGGCTCGCAGGCATTCAGCCTCGGTCGTGGTTCTGGTTGGGTGCGGCAGCCCGCGCCCGTGGACACCCCAGGGAAGGCTCCCAAACCCCAGGGTCTGAACAATATAGGTTAGGCAGGGTCAGGTTTCATATCGGATTCACGGGACGCCTCTCAGGTTCCTGTGCCGGGCCGGTATTTCCTGGGCCATATGTATGGACATTCATCTTTTGGCAGCGCGGCCCGCACCCCACTTCGACCCCTTCAGCACGCAGGACGGGAAACCCGGATGAGGCTTTCCACCCGTGGTCGGTATGCCGTGATGGCGATGGTCGAACTGGCCGCGCGCGATGACGAGTCGGCGGAAGCCTGCCGGGCCGGGCGGCAGGTGAGCCTGGCGGAGATTGCCCAGGCGCAGCGGCTTTCGCTGGCCTATCTCGAACAGCTTTTCGGCCCCCTGCGCCGCGCCGGCCTGGTCGCCTCCACCCGAGGCCCCGGCGGCGGCTACCGCCTGGCGCGCCCGGCGCGGGAGATTTCGATCGCCGTGATCGTCGATGCCGTGGATGAACCGATCCAGGCCACCCGCTGCGAGGACGGAGGCCCTGGCTGCCTGGCCGGGGAACGCTGCCTGACGCATGACCTCTGGGCCGAACTCGGCAACCAGATCCACCTGTTCCTGACCGGCGTGTCGCTGGAGGATGTGGTGCGGGGGCAGATCGCCGGCCGCGCCATGGCCCCCCTCTGCGCCGTGGCGCCGCCGGTGGTTGGGGACCATGACCCTCTACCTTGACGCCAACGCCACGGAGCCGCTGCGGCCTGCGGCGCGGGCGGCGGTGCTGGCGGCGCTCGACCTGACGGGCAACCCCTCCTCCGTTCATGCCGCAGGGCGCGCGGCGCGGCGGGTGCTGGAGGCGGCGCGGGACCAGGTGGCAGCGCATTTCGGCGCTGGGCCGGGAGAGGTGGTGTTCACCAGCGGCGGCACGGAGGCCAATGCGCTGGCCATCCGCGCCCTGTCCGCGGGCCGCCGCGTGCTGGCAGGCGCCACGGAACACGCCGCCGTGCTGGCCGCCGCGCCGGGCGCGACCCTGCTGCCGGTGCTGTCCGATGGCACGCTGGACCTGGATGCGCTGGAGGCGATGCTGGCGGGACCGCCGGCGCTGGTCTGCCTGATGGCGGCGAACAACGAAACCGGCGTGATCCACCCGCTGGCTGAGGCCGCCGCGCTGTGCCGGGCCCATGGCGCGCTGCTGCATGTGGATGCGGTTCAGGCGGCGGGGCGGGTGCCGGTCTCGCTGGCCGCGCTGGGGGCGGAAAGCGTGGCGATCTCCGGCCACAAGCTGGGCGGGCCGAAGGGGGCCGGCGCGCTGCTGCTGCGGCCAGGGCTGGCATTGGCGCCGCTGATCGCCGGTGGCGGGCAGGAACGTGGCCGGCGCGGCGGGACGGAGGCATTGCCGGCAATTGCCGGCCTCGGTGCGGCGGCCGAGGCGGCGGACCCGGCGCAGGCCGCGCGGCTGGCTGCGCTGCGGGATGTGATCGAGGCCGGCTGCCTGGCTCTTGGCGCACGGGTGGCGGGGCAGGGCGCGCCACGTCTGCCCAATACCACCAATCTGATCCTGCCCGGCGCGGCGGCGGAGACGCAGGTGATCGCGCTGGACCTGGCCGGGGTACAGGTCTCGGCCGGTGCGGCCTGTTCCTCCGGCAAGGTCGGGCGCAGCCATGTGCTGGCGGCGATGGGGGAGGCGGAGGGCGGCATCCGCGTCTCGCTGCCCTGGAATGCGCCGGAGGATGCGGCGGAGCGTTTCCTTACGGCGTGGTCGGCCATGCGAAATCGCCTCTCCCGCCGCGCCGCTGCCGGGGCCAATTGAACGCCATGACCCGCCCCATCTACCTCGACAACCACGCCACCACCCCGGCCGACCCGCGCGTGCTGGTGGCGATGCGGCCCTGGTGGGAGGAGAATTTCGCCAATCCCGGCTCCGTCGAACACGCCATGGGGCGGGACGCCGAGGCTGCGGTGGCCGAGGCCCGCGCGCATGTCGCGGAACTGATCGGCGCCGAGCCTTCGGAAATCCTGTTCACCTCCGGCGCGACGGAGGCCAACAACCTGGCCATCAAGGGCGCCGCGCGCTTCGCCGCCAGCCAGGGCAATGAGCGACGCCGGGTGATCACCCTGGCCACCGAACACAAATGCGTCCTGGAAAGCGTGAAGGACCTGGCCGCGGAGGGTTTCGCGCCGCTGATCCTGCCGGTGCGCCCGGATGGGTTGCTGGATTTGTCGGAGTTGGAAGCGGCATTGGCGGCGGAACCGACGCTGCTGGTCTCCGTCATGGCGGTGAACAACGAAATCGGCGTGGTGCAGGACGTGGCGGCGATCGGCGCGCTGGCGAAGCAGCATGGCGCGCTGTTCCACACGGATGCGGCGCAGGCGGCGGGGCGGGTGCCGATCGATGTGGCGGAAATTCGGGCCGATCTTCTCTCGCTGTCCGGCCACAAGGTCTACGGCCCCAAGGGCATCGGCGCGCTGTATGTGCGGCGGCGTCCGCGGGTGCGGCTGGCGCCGCTGTTCTCCGGTGGCGGGCAGGAACGCGGGCTGCGCTCCGGCACCCTGCCGGCGCCGCTGATCGTGGGGTTCGGCGAGGCTTGCCGGATTGCGGCGCTGGAAGGGATGCTGGATGCCGGCCGCATCGCCGGGCAGCGGGACCGTTTCCGGGCCGCGCTGGAGGCTGCGGTGCCAGGTCTGGTGGTAAACGGCAGCACGCAGGCCCGCGTTGCCGGCAACCTGTCCCTGTCCTTCCCCGGCGGCGTCACGGCCCAAAGCATCATGGCGGCGGCCCCGGAGGTGTGTGTTTCCACCGGCTCGGCCTGTTCCTCGGCCGAGGTCGAGCCCTCATATGTGTTGCAGGCGCTGGGTTTGCCCGCTGACCAGGCGCGCGCGACCTTGCGCATCGGGGTGGGCCGCTTTACCTCGCCCCTGGATGTGGATCGAGCAGCCGCGGCCCTGGCCGCCGCCTGGCGCCGAGCCATGGAGTCCTCGAACAGGAATGGCGCCTCGGGGCACACCCCCAGGACAAGCGCGGCGGAGTAGTGGCTGATATGCCGAAGATGACCTTCATCGAGCGGAACGGGGTGGCCCGGGTAGTGGACGCGCCGCTCGGACTTTCGGTGCTCGAGATCGCGCACAAGCACGGCGTGGATATCGAGGGCGCCTGCGAGGGCTCGCTCGCCTGCTCCACCTGCCATGTGGTGGTGGACGGCACCTGGTACGGCAAGCTGGCCGATGCGACGGAGGATGAGGAGGACATGCTCGACCTCGCCTTCGACCTGCAGGAGACGTCGCGCCTCGGTTGCCAGATCATCATGACGGATGCGCTGGACGGGCTGGTCGTCAAGCTGCCCGCCGGCACCCGCAACGCCGGCGGCTGATGATGCAACCGGGCATGCCGCCTTGGGAGGATTTCGGCACGGAGGGCGGGTTGTTCCGCCGGCTGCGCACGGAATGCGCGGCGGATTGGCGAGCCTATACCTGGCACGCATTCTGCCGCCGACTGTCCGATGGCAGCCTGTCGCTGGTCGCCTTCCAGAACTTCCTGATCCAGGACTACCTGTTCCTGATCCAGTTCGCCCGCGCCCAGGCGCTGGCCGTCTTCAAGGCAGAAGGCCTGGAGGCGATGCGGGAGAAGACAGCGTCGATCCAGGCGATCCTGGCCGAGACGACGCTGCACCTGACCTATTGCGCCGAATGGGGCGTGCCGGAGGCCACGGTGCGCGGCACGGCGGAATCGGCGGAGACCGTCAGCTACACGCGCTACGTCATCGATCGCGGCCTCGCGGGCGACATCCTGGACCTGGAGGTGGCGCTGGCCCCCTGCACGGTGGGGTACGGGGAGGTCGCGCTGCGCATCCTGGCGGACCCGGCGCGGAAGGTGCAGGGCAACCCCTATCAGGGGTGGATCGACGCCTATGCCGGCGAGGAATACCAGAAGCTCGCCCGCGCCGCGGCCGCGCGCATCGATGCGCTGGGCGAAAGCCACGGCGGCCAGGCGCGCTTCCCCATGCTGGCGGCGACCTTCGGCGAGGCAGCACGGCTGGAGCAGCGCTTCTGGCAGCAGGGGCTGGACGCCGCCGCCGCATGAGAGTGCTCGTGGCCATGTCCGGCGGCGTGGACAGCAGCGTGGTGGCAGCCCTGCTGGTGGAGCAGGGGCACGAGGTGGTGGGCGCCACCCTGCAACTGTATGACCACGGCGCAGCCATCCAGAAGAAGGGCGCCTGCTGCGCCGGCCAGGACATTCATGATGCGCGCCGCGTGGCGGAAAGCCTCGGCATCCCGCATTACGTGCTGGACCGCGAAAGCCGCTTCCGGGCTGCCGTGATTGATGATTTCGCCGCGACCTATGCGCGCGGCGAAACGCCCATCCCCTGCATCCGCTGCAACCAGACGGTAAAGTTCCAGGATCTGGTGGAACTGGCCCGCGACCTCGGCTGCGAGGCGCTGGCCACCGGCCATTACGCCCGCCGCGTCGAAGGCACCCACGGCGCGGAGCTGCACCGCGCGGCGGACCCGGTGCGGGACCAGTCCTACTTCCTGTTCGCCACAACGCGCGACCAGCTCGATTTCTGCCGCTTCCCGCTGGGCGACATGCCGGACAAGGCGGCGGTGCGCGCGGTGGCGGAACGGCTCGGCCTCGCCGTCGCCGCCAAGCCGGACAGCCAGGACATCTGCTTCGTGCCGGAAGGCAGCTACGACCGCCTGGTGGCGAAGCTGCGCCCCGAAAGCGCGGAGCCGGGGGAGATCGTGGACCTGTCCGGCCAGGTGCTCGGCCGGCATGAGGGCATCGGGCGCTACACGGTGGGGCAGGGGCGTGGCCTCGGCCTTGGCGGTGGTTCGGGCGAGCGGCTGTTCGTCAGCGCCATCGAGCCCGGCCGCCGCCGCATCGTGGTCGCGCCCCGTGCCGCGCTGGCGCGGACGGAGGCGGTGGCCGGTGAGGTGAACTGGCTGGTGGACCCGCCCGAGGCGCCGCGCCCCGTGCAGGTGAAGCTGCGCGGGCGGGAAGCGCCGCGTGGCGCGACGGTGGCCTGGGACGGCGCCGGGCAGGTGATGCGGGTGACGCTGGAGGAGCCCAACATTGTCGCCGCGGGCCAGGCCTGCGTGGTGTATGATGGCAATCAGGTGCTCGGCGGCGGCTTCCTGCGCGCTGCCAGCGTTGACAGGGCCGGGGCGGCGGCGTAATCGCGGCCCCGCCCACGAGGCTTGCCCCATGGGACTGACCCGGGGCGGCGTAGCTCAGCTGGTTAGAGCACGGCACTCATAATGCCGGGGTCAGCGGTTCAAGTCCGCTCGCCGCTACCACAGTCCCCATCTCGTGGCCCTCCCCTCATCGCTTGGCAGCACCTCGCCCAGGGAACCCGCGCCGTTTCCCGCTCGTTGCACGCCTCGACAATCCGGGGCGAGCATGGCTGAAACCCGTCGTGGCTTGGTGTGGCTGGCAAGGTTTGGATATGCGGCGCGCGGCGCGGTGACTCTCGCGGTCGGGCTGCTGGCACTGATGGCCGCACTGTCCCGGGGCGGTGAGGTCACCGGTTCGCGTGGCGCGATCGAAACCGTCTTCACCCAACCCTTCGGCGTCGCGCTGATCGCGGTCGGGGCGCTTGGCCTGTTCGGGTTTGCGCTCTGGCGCCTGTGCCAGGCGCTGCTCGATGCCGATGGCCGGGGACGTGACGCGAAGGGGCTGGCGGTCCGCGCCGGGCAGGCCGTTTCGGCCGTCGCCTATATCGGCCTCGGGATCTTCGCGCTGAACCTGGTGCTGGGAAGCGGTGGCAGCGGAGGTGACGAAGACCAGTCGGCACGCGACTGGACCGCCTGGTTGCTGAGCCAGCCCTTTGGCCGCTGGCTGGTGGCCGGCGTGGGTCTCGCCGTGGTTGGTGCGGCGCTGGGCATGGGCTCTCAGGCCTGGACCGCCCGCTTCCGTCGCGACCTCGCCTGCGACGCGCGCGCCGCGCGCTGGGTGGTGCCACTGGGGCGGGCCGGGTATGCGGCACGCGGATTGGTCTTCCTGACGATCGGCGGCTTTCTCATCCTCGCCGCCTGGCAGTCAGATCCGAGCGAGGCACGCGGCCTGGGCGGCGTGCTGCTTGCGCTGCAGGCGCAGCCTTATGGCCGGGGTTTGTTCGGCTTTGTTGCCGCGGGGCTCGCGGCATTCGGCGCCTTCCAGTTCGCCGAGGCCCGCTACCGGCGGATCCACCCGCCACGGCCAGAAGCGGCCGCCGCGGCGGCCTTGCATGCCGCCCGGCCCGGCTGATCCGACCCGTTACGCCGGCGGCAGCCGCAGCGCTCCGTCCAGCCGGATCGTCTCCCCGTTCAGCAAGGGGTTTGCCGCAATCGCCAGCACCATCGCCGTAAATTCCGCAGGCTGGCCGAGCCGTGCCGGGAACAGCGGCATCCTGCCCAGGCTCTCCCGCGCCTCCGCCGTCAGCGTGTCCATAAGCGGCGTGTGGAACAGTCCCGGCGCCAGCGTCACCACCCGCACGCCGAAGCGTGCCAACTCGCGCGCCGCCGGCAGGGTCAGCGCCACGATGCCGCCCTTTGACGCGGCATAGGCGCATTGCCCGATCTGTCCCTCAAAGGCGGCGATGGAGGCGGTGGCGACGACCAGGCCGCGCTGGCCGTCCGGCAAGGGCTCGTTCGTGGTCATGCGCGCGGCGGCGAGGCGCAGCAGGTTGAAGGTGCCGACCAGGTTGACGCGGATCACCCGCTCGAACAGCGCCAGGTCGTGAGGACCCTGGCGGCCGGCGACGCGACCGGCCGGGGCGATACCGGCGCAGGCCACGGCCAGGCGCAGCGGGGCCAAGCCGGCTGCTGCCTCCACCGCCTGCGCCATCGGCGCTTCCTCCGCCACGTCGCCCACCACCGCGATGCCGCCGATGCGCGCGGCGACGGCCTCCGCAGCCTCCCGGTTGATGTCGAGCACCACCACCTTCGCGCCGGCTCGGGCCAGCGCCTCCGCCGTCGCGGCGCCGAGGCCGGAGCCGCCGCCGGTGACCAGAGCGGATGCGTTGGAAAAATCCATGCTCAGTTCTCCCCCGCCTTGGCCGCGCGTTTTTCCAGGAAGGCCGCCAGCCCCGCCTGCGCTTCCGGCCCGGTCTGGGCGAGGGCGGCCATCATGCTCTCGACGAACAGCCCGTCTTCCTCCGCCATGTCCTGGATGCGGGGCAGGGCGTGGAGCACGCCGAGCACGGTCAGCGGCGCCATTGCCGCCACCTTCGCCGCCAGCACCCCGGCCTGGTCCGCGGCGGCGCCCGGATCGGTGAGGTAGGTGATAAGCCCGGCGCGCTCGGCCGCCGCGGCATCCAGCGCGCGGCCGGTCAGCATCATGTCCGTCATGCGCGGGGCGCCCAGGATGCGAGCCAGATGCACGCTGGCGCCGCCGCCCGTGAAGATGCCGCGCGTGCCCTCCGGCAGGGCGAAGATCGCGGTGCTGTCGGCCACGCGGATGTGGCAGGCGCTGGCCAGTTCCAGCCCGCCGCCGACGCAGGCGCCGTGGATGGCGGCGATCGCCGGGATGCGGCCGCCGCGGACGCGGCGGAAGGTGGCGTGCCAGGATCGGGAATGGTGGAACACCGCCTCCGCGCTGCGGACGCCGTGTTCGGACAGGTCGAGGCCGGCGCAGAAGCAGGGGCCGTGGCCGAACACCACCATGGCGCGCGCCTCGCTTTGCGCCTGCGCCACCGCCGCATCCAGCGCGGCCAGCAACGCATCATTGATGGCGTTGCGCTTGGCCGGGCGGTTCAGGCCGATCCAGGCGACGCGGTCGCGCAGTTCCAGGCTCACCAGTGCTTCGGACATCGGCGCCTTCGTTTGTTATGTACCATAACGATAAGGCCGGGCCTGGGACCCGGCAAGCGCTCAGGCCTCGGCGATGCGGCGCAGCGCGGCCAGCAGGGCGCGGCGTTCGGCCGGGTTCAGCCCTTCCGCCAATGTGCCCTCCGCCTTCGCCTCCGCAGCCTCCCCCTGCCGCAGCAGGGCGCGGCCGGGGGGCGTCAGGCGCAGGCAGTTGGCGCGGCGATTGCCCTCCTCCTCCGTCCGGCGGATCAGCCCCTCCTGCTCCAGGGCCGCCAGCAGCACGGTGAGGTTGGAGGGCTTGATGTGCAGCGCCTCCGCCAGCAGGGCCTGGCGGATATCCGGATTCGCCTCCAGCATCAGCAGCACGCCGAGGCGGCCGGGCGTCAGTCCCAGCGGGCCGAGGCCGCGATGCAGCGCATCGAAGCTGGCCTGCTGCGCCAGGCGCAGCCAGAAGCCGAGCTTGTCGTCGAGCGGTGAGAGGTCGGGCTGCTCCGGCACCGTGCGGGCCTCGGCGGTCAGGCGGCGGGGCTGGGCCATGGCGCTGGCTTACAGGATTTCACTTCCCGCTTGGAAGAGGGCGCGGGCCATACTATTATGGTACATAACAATCAGGACGCCGCTTGCCGGCGCGGGGAGGAAGACATGTCCGCAGCCCGCAAGCCGATGGGCGCCGCCCCCGTGCGCATCGCGCGGCGGCCGGATGGCGTGGTGCTGGTCAGGCCGGTGCCGGCGCTCGGTGCCTATCCGCGCAGCCTGACGGAACGGTTGGAACAGCATGCCCGCGAAGCGCCGGAACGCACACTGATCGCGCAGCGGGATGCGGGTGGCGATTGGCGGCACATCAGCTACGTCCAGATGTGGCAGGCGGTGCAGGCGCTGGGGCAGGCGCTACTGGATCGCGGGCTGTCGGCGGAGCGGCCGCTGGTGTTCCTGTCCGGCAACTGCCTGGACCAGGCGATGCTGACCCTGGCGGCGCTGCATGTCGGCGTGCCGGTGGCACCGGTCTCGCCGGCCTATTCGCTGCTGGCCAAGGACTTTTCGAAATTACGGCACTGTCTGGCGCTGCTGACGCCGGGGCTGGTCTTTGCCAATGACGGTACGCGCTTCGCGGACGCCATCGCCGCGGCGGTGCCGCAGGGAACGGAGGTGCTGACGGCCGCGGCGATGCCCGGTCTGCTCGCCACCACCGCGACGCCTGCCGTGGCCTCTGCCGCCGCTGCCGTGCAGCCGGATGACGTGGCAAAAATCCTGTTCACCTCCGGCTCCACCGGCCAGCCCAAGGGCGTGATCAACACGCATCGCATGCTGTGCGCCAACCAGCAGATGCTGCGGGAGGCGTTTCCCTTCGTGGCGGAGGAACCACCGGTGCTGCTGGATTGGCTGCCCTGGCACCACACTTTCGGCGGCAATCACAATCTCGGCCTGGCGCTGTACAATGGCGGCAGCTTCTACATGGATGACGGGCGGCCGGTGCCCGGCGGCTACGCCGAATCGCTGCGCAACCTCCGCGAAATCGCCACCTCCATCCATTTCAACGTGCCGCGCGGCTTCGAGGAGTTGGTGCACCACCTGACGCAGGATGCGGCGCTGCGACGTGTTTTCTTCTCCCGGCTCCACATGATGTTCTATTCCGCCGCCGGCCTGCCGCAGCACATCTGGGATGCGCTGGATGCGCTGGCGCTGGCCGAATGCGGGCGGCGCATCCCGATGTTCACCGGCCTCGGCGCGACGGAGACAGCGCCCTTCTGCCTGATCGTGCGGGAGGATGCGTCCGAGTCCGGCGCCGTCGGCCTGCCGGCGCCGGGCATCGAGCTGAAGCTGGCGCCGCTGGCGGGCAAGATGGAAGCGCGCGTGCGCGGCCCCTCCATCACGCCCGGCTACTGGCGCAACCCGGCGGCCACCGCCGCCGCCTTCGATGACGAAGGTTTTTATAAGTTCGGCGATGCGCTGGTCCCGCTGGATGCCGCCGATCTGCACAAGGGTTTTCGGTTCGACGGTCGCATCACCGAGGATTTCAAGATGGGGACCGGCACCTGGGTCAGCGTCGGCCCGCTGCGCGCAAAGCTGGTCGCGGCACTGGCGCCCTATGTGAAGGATGCGGTGATCGCAGGGCAGGACCGCGACAGCCTGGCCGCCATCTTGCTGCCGGAACGCGAAGCCTGTTCCGGCGTGGCGGATCTGGCGGCGCGGCTGGAGCAAGGGCTGACGCTTCTGGCCGAAACGGCCACCGGCAGCTCCAACCGCATCACCCGCGCCGTGCTGCTGCATGCGCCGCTGTCGCTGGATGCGGGCGAGATCACCGACAAGGGCTCGATCAACCAGCGCGCCGTGCTGGCGCAGCGCGCGGCGCTGGTGGAGCGCCTCTACGCCGACCCGCCCGGGCCGGACATCATCTGCCTGGCGGAGATCACGGCATGACCGCGCTGCACACCGAATGGCGCGACGCCTGGCTGCTCGCCGGCGCCCGCACGCCCTTTGCCGATCTGGGCGGCGTGTTCGGGAAGATCTCGCCGATCGATCTGGGCATCGCGGCGGCGCGAGGCGCGATCGCCAAGGCGGGGGTGGATGCGGCGGAGATCGGCCATGTCGTCGCCGGCTCCGTCGCGCAGGCGAGCTTCGACGCCTACATGCTGCCGCGCCATATCGGGCTGTATGCGGGCGTGCGGATGGAGGTGCCGGCGCTGCTGGTGCAGCGCGTCTGCGGCACGG
>NZ_JBHMFS010000018.1:0-102953 GCF_051433165.1 Falsiroseomonas sp. E2-1-a4
GCAGTCCGCAGTCCCGGCCTGAACCCCAGTCCTTGGTAGAAAGCGTGGACCCAAGGGTCCTTCCGGCCGCTCTGCATCAGCACATGGCAGCATCCGCGCGTCCATGCCCGGTCGAGGGCGGCGGTCACTACGGCTCTGCCATGGCCCTGGCCCTGGAATGCTGGATGCGTAACGACGTTCTCCAAAACGTTGCATCGACCGGCGCGCAACAGGCTTGGAGCCGTCACCAGCATGCAGGTCGCGGCAATCCGGTCGCTCCTGCCTGACACGAAGACCTGGACCCCGGGATGCTGCAGGGTGTCCTGCCGGATGGCCTCCGCTCGCTCCGGCGTCTGCACGGCGGCGCTGACGTCCGAGGCCGCGAACATCTCAGGCAGCGACGAAATGTCCGAGGCACGGGCGAGACGAGCTGGCATTCGCAAACCTCAGCTGTCCACGGAGGCCCCACGTCCCACTATGCCGCGCCCGAGCCAAACGGTCTGCATTAGTTCGAGATCGCCTGCACATAATAGCCCAATCCGATTGTTATGTTGCGGCGCAACCAAAACAGGGACGCCGCGTTGACTGCCATGTACAGGCAATCAACTGAGCAAATATTAAATCAATTTATGAATCCATTTATTTGTGAAACGGATTCTTTCAGTTCAACGCCCCAACCATAATCGACGACAAGGACATGCCCCATGACCCTCCGAAGCCTGATGCAGGCCGGCCCAGCCAAAGCCAACGACCTGTTCGCCAAGCTGTCCGAAACATCGGATGGCGCTGTGAAGACCCGGGAGAAGCTCTTTGCGGAGCTCAAGGCGGAGCTGGAATTCCACACCAGCCTGGAGGAACAGCACCTCTTCCCGGTCCTGCGGCGAAACCCTGAGACCAAGGAGCTGGTCGCCGAAGCCATCCGCGACAACAAGGAGTTGCGCGCCAAAGTGGCAGAGCTCGACGCCACGGCGAAGAACGATCCGGCCTTCGCGGAGCGTCTCTCGGACCTGCAGAAGCTGTTCCGCCAGCATGCGCGTGACGATCGGAAGGAGCTTCTCCCGGCCGTGCAGCGCGCGCTGAGCGAGGAGCAGGTCCAGGGCGTCACGGAAAAGATGGAGGCTGGCATCGCCGAGGCCGAGCAGGCGAAGCAGGACGAGGCCGAAGAGCGTCGGGCCAAGGCCCGGCAGGAGCGCGAGCAGGCCGAGCTCCTTGCCCGCCAGGCCGAACTGCGCGAGCAGGAAGCTGCGAAGGCCGAACGTGACCAGGCTGCCGCCGAGCAGCGCGTGCAGGCGAAGTCACGCCAGATTGCGGACGCGGCGCTGAAGCCGGTTGCGGCGGCGGCAAAGGCCGTCGATCAGGTCGCCCGCCAGACCACTGCCGCATTGGGCGCCGATGCCGGGCGCAAGCAGCCCTCGGCGCTGGCCCTGACCAACATGTTCATGTTCCCTTGGCTTGGCGCCATGCAGGGCGCGGAGCGGAACAGCCCCGTGAAGCCACGCGGCGTGTCCGGCACCGAGGAGGTGATCCCGCTGGGCGAGGAAGTTCTCGAAGTGGGGAAGCGTACCGAGAACCGCGGCACGGTACGCATTCGCCGTTTCGTGGTCGAAACCCCCGTCGAGCGCCAGGTCACGCTGCAGAGCGAGCGGGTCGTGGTCGAGCGCCGTCGGCCGGTGAGCGACGCGGTCACGGGCGAGACGTTGACCGAGTTGACCGTCGAAATCGTCGAGACGGAGGAGCTTCCGACGGTCGAGAAGCGCCTTCGCCTGCGGGAAGAGATCGTGGTGCGGACGGAGCGCACCCAGCGCGTCGAGACGGTCAAGGAGACGCTTCGGCACGACGAGGTGGAGATCCAGCAGCCCAGCCGCAAGCGCGGCAGCCAGCACCTTCGCGCGGTTCCAAGCGAAGACTGATGCGCGTCGGGGCGGCGCCCAGGCGTGCGCCCTGACTATTCCGCTCCGTTCGGCGCCAGCGCCTCGAACACCAGCATGTGGCGACCGCGATAGGCAAAACTGTCGCATTCCCGCATGCCGATATCGGCCAGCACGAGGCGCGAGGCCGTATTGCCTTCCCAGGCGACCGCGATGATGCGGGACAGGCCGCGCCGGAAGCCGAAGGCGAGCGCGGCCCGTGCCGCCTCCCGCGCATAGCCCTTGCCGCGGCAGGCCGGCCACAGCGCGTACCGCAGCGCGACACCGCGGCCATCGGGCCGTTCCATCAGGCCGGTGATACCGAGAAACACCCCGGTTTCGCGCTCATACACCGCCCAGGTGCCATAGCCGCGGACCAGCCAAAACTCCCGGTCATCCTCCAGCTCCTCCCGCGCCCGTTCCGGGGTGCGGGTGCCATGCAGCATCAGGCCAAAGGCGGCATCGTCACCCTTCAGGGCGATGAGGTCCGGCAGGTTTTCCGGCGCGACCGGGCGCAGCGAAAGGCGTGGCGTGGTGACGCCATTGCCTTCCGCCAGACGAGAGACGACCAGCTCCCTACCGGGCCAGCGGGCGGTATTTGATGCGGTGCGGCTGATCCGCCGCGGCGCCGAGTCGACGTCGCTTATCCGCTTCGTAGGCTTCGAAGTTCCCCTCGAACCACTCCACGTGGCTGTCGCCCTCGAAGGCCAGGATGTGGGTCGCCAGGCGGTCGAGGAACCAGCGATCGTGGCTGATCACCACGGCGCAGCCGGCGAATTCCTCCAGCGCATCTTCCAGCGCGCGCAGCGTGTCGATGTCGAGGTCGTTGGTCGGCTCGTCCAGCAGCAGCACGTTGTGCTCCCGCTTCAGCATCTTCGCGAGATGCACCCGGTTCCGCTCACCGCCCGAGAGCACCCCCACCCGCTTCTGCTGGTCGGCGCCCTTGAAGTTGAAGGCGGCGACATAGGCGCGGGACGGAATGGTCCGCTTGCCGATGGTGATCTGGTCCATCCCGTCGGAGATTTCCTGCCAGACGGTGCGCGTGTCATCCAGGCTGTCGCGGGACTGGTCGACATAGCCCAGCTTCACCGTGTCGCCGACCACCAGGCTGCCGCCATCCGGCGTCTCGACGCCGGTGATCATCTTGAACAGCGTGGACTTGCCGGCGCCGTTCGGGCCGATGATGCCGACGATGCCACCCGGCGGCAGCTTGAAGTTCAGATCCTCGATCAGCAGGCGGTTGCCGTAGCCCTTCCGCAGATCCTGCGCCTGGATGACGATATTGCCGAGGCGTGGCGCGGGCGGGATGACGATTTCGGTATCGCCGCTCGCCCGATCCAGGCTCTTCGCCAGCATTTCCTCGTAAGATGCGATACGCGCCTTGGACTTGGCCTGGCGCGCCGCGGGGCTGCGGCCCATCCATTCCTGTTCCTTGGCGAGCTGCCGCTGCCGGGCGCTTTCCTCGCGCTCCTCCTGCTGCAGGCGCTTCCGCTTCTGGTCCAGATAGGCCGAGTAGTTGCCCTGGTAGGGGAAGCCCCGGCCGCGATCGACTTCCAGGATCCAGTTGGTGACGTTGTCCAGGAAGTAGCGGTCGTGGGTGACGATCAGGACGGCGCCCTTGTAGTCCTTCAGCGTCTGCTCCAGCCAGGCCACGGATTCCGCGTCCAGGTGGTTGGTCGGCTCGTCCAGCAGCAGCAGGTCGGGCTTTTCCAGCAGCAGCTTGCACAGCGCCACGCGGCGCTTCTCACCGCCCGAAAGATGGGCCACCGGGCTTTCGAAGGGCGGGCAGCGCAGCGCATCGAGCGCGATCTCGATGCGGCGATCCAGCTCCCAGCCCTCGGCGGCCTCGATCTTTTCCTGCAGATCGGCCTGCTCGGCGAGCAGGTCGTTCATCTGCTCCTCCGTCATCTCCTCGGCGAATTTGTCGGAGATTTCGTTGAAGCGGCGGAGCTGGCCGGTGAGCTCGGCAAACGCCTCCATGACATTCTCGCCGACCGTCTTGGTCTCATCGAGATGCGGCTCCTGCGGCAGGTAGCCGACGCGGGCGCCCTCGGCGGCCCAGGCCTCGCCGCCGAATTCCTTGTCCTGGCCGGCCATGATCTTCATCAGCGTGGATTTGCCGGCGCCGTTCGGGCCGAGCACGCCGATCTTCACATCGGGCAGGAAGGACAGGGTGATGCCCTTGAAGACCTCTCGCCCGCCCGGATAGGACTTGGTGAGGTCTTTCATGACGTAGACATATTGCCAGGCGGGCATGTGCTCGAATTCCGGCGCAGAGGATGAAGCGGCGGGTTCTACCGCGCCGGGGGGGCGGATGCCAACCGCGGCGGGTTTGGGAGGGGCAAGGCAAGGCCGGGGAGAAGGTATTCTCCCCGGACCCCTCATCTATTTTCGGGAATTGGGGGCGGAGCAGATTGATCCGCGCTGCGCGCGGTGCCTCATGCCTCCGGCGGATTTCCGCCTCGCGCGGCAGCGCCGCGCGATTGGCCGCCTTGCGGCCAATTCGGCGGAAATGGGCCCGGAGGGACTCGAACCCCCAACCAAGCCGTTATGAGCGGCCCGCTCTAACCATTGAGCTACAGGCCCATAGCCCGCGCCTGCATGGCAAGCGCCGCGGCTTCACGCAAGCCCGGCGAGCACCTTGGCCGTCGCCCCGCTGATCTCACCCAGCTTGGCGCCCGCCGCCACCCGCCCCTGCGTCGCCAGGCCACGCTCCTGCCGGGCGATCGCGGTACGGGCTTCTTCCTCCGCCTCACCCGGTGGCAGGATCAGCACGCCCGATTCGTCAGCCAGCACCGCATCGCCGGGCATCACCACCACGCCGCCGATGGAAACCGGCACATTCATCCGCCCGCCGAGGTCGTAGATACGCGTGGTGATCGGCGCGAGGCCGCGGCACCAAAGCGGGAAATCACTTCCCTCCACCTCCTCCACATCCGTGCAGGCGCCATCGACGATGCCTGCCTTGGCGCCGGCCGCCTTGGCCGCCACGGTCACGCCGCCTCCCCAGCAGGCGTGGCGGTCATCGCCCAGCCGGTCCACCAGCAGGATGTCACCGGGCCGCAGCAGGCCGAGCGCATGGTGCAGGATGGCCGAATCTGGCCCCGGGCATTGCACCGTCACCGCCGTGCCGGCCACGCGGCGGCGCAGCAGGCCCTGGATTTTCCGGTCCACGAAACCCCAATGGCGCCAATGGCCCACCGTTGCGGTTTCGGTCTGCTCCAGCAGCGCCACCACCTCCGCGCTGATCTGGCCGGGCATGGGTTCGACGACATAGCGAGCGATCATCATTCAATTCCTTCCAACGGCACGGGAAAAGCCGACCAGCCGCTCCACCAGCAGCACAACCGCAAGCGCCACGCCGATCAGCGTCATGGCGAGTGCGGCCACCAGCGGGTCCGTGCGGCTTTCGGCATAGCGAAACATCTCGACCGGCAGGGTGGACAGGCGCGGCCCCACCAGGAACAGGCTGATCACGGTCTCATCGAACGAAACCAGGAAGCACAGCGCCCCCGCCGCGATGGCGCCCGGCGCGGCCAGCGGCAGCGTCACCCGCAGCGCTGCCTGGAAGCGCGTGGCGCCAAGTGTCCAGGCGGCTTCCTCCAGATCCTTCGGCACGCCGCCGAAGGCGGTGGTCATGATGCGCACGGCAAAGGGCACGGCGACCATGGCATGCGCCAGCATCAGCCCCGGCCAGGTGGCTGCCAGCCGCGCCGGCTGCAGGGCCAGCAGCAGCGCCAGGCCCAGCACCAGCGTCGGCAGCAGCAGCGGCGCCACCAGGAAGCCCGCGAGCGCGCCGCGCCCGGGGAATTCCAGCCGCGCGATCGCATAGGCCGCCGGCATACCCACCACCAAAGCAATCACGGCCACCGCCAGCGCCAGCAGCGCCGAATTGCGCAGCGCCGTCATCAACTGCCCATTGTCGATCAGCGCCGCATACCAGCGCAGCGAGAATCCCGGCGGCGGAAAGTTGAGAAAATCCCCCGCCGAGAAGGAAATCACGAAGACCAGCACCGCCGGCGCCAGCAGCAGCGCATAGCCGCAGATGGCGGCGAAGCGAAGGAACCAGCCAGGCTTCATCGCGCCGCCCCGCGCCCCGAGAGCACGCCGCGCAGCACCATCGCCGTGATCAGCGTGCCCAGCAGCAGCATCGCCAGCGCCGCCGCGGCCGGCCAATCCACCGTCTCCAGCGCCAGGTCGAAGATCTCGGTCGCCACCACGAAGACGCGCCCGCCGCCCATCAGCCGCGGCGTGATGAAGGCGGAAACGCCGAGCACGAAGGCCAGTGCGAAGGCCGCCGCCAGCGCCGGCGCGGCGAGTGGCAGCGTCACCCGCAGGAAGGTGCGGCTGCGCGTGGCGCCTAGCGTCGCAGCCGCTTCCTCCAGCCGGGAATCGAGGCGCGACATGCCGGCGATCAGCACCAGGCAGCAATAGGGCATCAGGCTCTCGGTCAGGCCGATCCGCACGCCGGTGAGGTTGTTGATCAGCCGCACCGGATCGCTGGTGATGCCAAGCCCGGTCAGCACCGCGTTGATCATCCCCTGGTCGCCCAATATCGCCATCCAGCCCACCACACGCGCGGTGCCGGAGACCAGCAGCGGCGCCACCGCCATCAGCGCCAGCACACCGCGCCAGCGCGGTGCCGCGCTGCGGATCAGCAGCGTCACCGGCAGGGCCAGCGCCACCGCCGCCGCGGCCGCGCCGGCGGACAGGGTGATGGTGTTCAGCGCCAGGTCCCAGGTGAAGTCGTCGGTGACGATCTTGGCGTAGGTGTCCAGCGTCCAGGCCTGCTCCATCGCGCCCATGTCATTGGTGCGGTTGAAGCTGATGCGGCCGAGCAGCAGCACCGGCCAGACGAAGCCCGCCGCCAGGATCAGTGCCGCCGGCAGGCACAGCAGCAGGCCGATCACGCCGGGAACACCCGCAGGTCGCCGGGCTCCACACCAAGCCGCAGCGCATCCCCCACGCGCAGCGAAGCGGCCGGCGTGCCACCGGGCACTTCCGCCAGCAGCGTGCCGGCGGCGCTGCTGCATTCCAGCGTGATGATGTCGCCCGTATAGGTGCGGCGGGTGACGCGCGCCGGCAGCACATTGGCGGAATCCTCGCCCTCGGCCAGTGGCCGCAGATGATGCGGCCGGATGAAGATCTCGGCGCGGCCGGATTGCGGTGTCTCCGCCGCCTGCAGCGTCGCGCCGCCCGCCCGCAACAACCCGGGCGCCACTACTTCGGCGGCCAGGATGGCGGCGCGGCCGACGAAGGTGGCGACGAACCGGGTGGCGGGGCGTTCGAACACCTCCTCCGGCGCCGCCAGTTGCTCGATGCGGCCCTGGTTCATCACGGCGACCAGGTCGGCCATCGCCAGCGCCTCCGTCTGGTCATGCGTGACGAAGACGGTGGTGGTGCCGAGGCGCTGCTGCACGGCGCGGATTTCATCCCGCACCTCCTCGCGCAGCTTCGCATCGAGTGCCGAGAGCGGCTCGTCCAGCAGCAGCAGGTCCGGCTGTGGCGCCAGGGCACGCGCCAGCGCCACGCGCTGCTGCTGGCCACCCGAGAGTTGCCGCGGCTTGCGCGCGGCGAAGCCCTCCAGCCCCACCAGCGCCAGCGCATCAGCGACGCGCTTCGCCCGATCGGCCCGCGCCACGCCGCGCATCTCCAGCCCGAAAGCCACGTTGCCCGCGGCCGAAAGATGCGGGAACAGCGCGTAGGATTGGAACACCACGCCCATGTTGCGCTTGTGCGGCGGCAGCGCGGTCACGTCCCGCCCCGCCACCTGGATGTGCCCGCCATCCGGCGCTTCCAGCCCGGCAATCATCCGCAAGGTGGTGGTCTTGCCGCAGCCGGAGGGGCCGAGCAGGGCGAGCAATGCGCCCTGCGGCAGATCCAGCGAGATACCGTCCACCGCCGGCGTGGCGGTACCGGGAAAGCGCCGTGTCAGGCGCTCCAGCCGAAGATGCGTCACCGGCTGCTGGCGGCAATCACCTCACGCCGCCAGCGCTGGTTCCAGCCATCGCGCAGGCGCACCATTTCCGACCAGTCGAGCGGGATCACCCGGCTGCGGGATTCCGGTGCCAGCGCGGTACGGGCCAGCGCGGCGGCGGAGGGCTGCGCGCGGGTGTTGGTCGGGCCGTAGAACATGCGCTCGGTGAAGGCCACCTGCGCTTCCGGTGACAGGGCATGCGCGATGAAGGCCAGCGCCTGGGCGCGGTTCTTTGAATTGGCCACCAGGTTGATGGTGTTGATCTGGAACACCGTGCCCTCCGTCGGCAGCGTCACGCCGATGCGGCCCTGCGACTGGTCGCTGTACAGCTGCGCCCGCGCATTCCAGCCGGTGGCGAAGCGCACCTGGTCGTTCAGGATCAGCGTGTAGCCATCCGGATTCGGCGTGAAGGTCTGCACGGCGGGTGCGAGTTCCCGCAGCTTCGGCATGGCCGCGCCGATGTTGCGCCAGTTGCCGCCATCGGCATGCGCCAGGATCGCGGTCAGCGCCAGGCCCTGGATGTTGGGCGGCGCGGACAGCGCGATGCGGCCGCGGTGTTCCGGCGCCCACATGGCGGACAGGCTGGTCGGCGCCGGCGTCACCGCGCGGCTGTCATAGACCATCACCAGATGGTCGTAGGTCACGGCCGGGCCGCATTCGCCGCCGGCCTGGCGGCCCTGTTCGTCCACATCGCCGATTACCGGCAATGTGCTGGCATCGATCTTCTCCACCAGCCCCTCGGCGCAGGCGATGGCGGCGGTGGTGACATCCATGATGACCACGTCGATCTGCGGATCGGCGCGCTGGGCGCGCAGCGTGCCGAGCATCGCCGCACTTGTGCCGCCATCATGGTACTGCACGGCGGTGCCACGCGCCGCGGTGAAGGGCGCCACCACCGTCTGCGTGTAGTTGTCCCGGAAGATGCCGGCATAGGCCTGCAGCGTAATCTGCCCGCCACCCTGGGCAAGTGCCGGAGCGGCGAGGCCAAAAGCGGCGACAGTGGCAAGCAAGATGCGGCGCATGGTGCGGTCCCCGATCCGTGAGGACCGCAGCATGGCAAGGCATCGCCCCGCTTGCCAAGCACCCATGTTGCGGATGCTCAGCCCCGGGGCACTCAGCGGCGGTTCATGAAGCCCACGATCGCCGCGGTGATCGCCGCGCCAATGGCGCCTTTCTTTAGTGTCTGGCTCCGCAGCAGCGGCGCCAGGATCATCGCCTGCGTGGCGGTATCACCCATTTGCCGCAACGCCGCCTGGCGCAGCGCCAGGGCTTCCTCCGCCACGGTGTCGCGCGGCGGCTTGCGGGCGAGCAGGCCGAGTATGGCCGCCAGCACCAGATCGGCGAAGGCGATGATCAGCGCCGACCAGACCGGCCCCTGCGAAGGCACCAGTGCTGCAAAGCCCGCGATGTGCAGCATCACCAGCATCAGCAGCGCGAAGATCGCCGCCACGGCGCCGAAGCCCGCCTGGATGGCGTAGCCTCGGCCGCTGCGGCGCAGGTACAGCCCTTCCGCCTGCCAGGCGGCACGGGCCAGGCTCAGCAGGCGCATGGTCCTGCCCGCCGCTTACTTGCGGTCCGGGTAGACGTAGGTGCGGTTGCCCATCAGCCGGCCGATGACATAGCCGCTGAAGGCGGCGGCGGCGACGAACAGCAGCGGCTGGGCGCGCACGGTGTCGGACAGGGCGGTGGCGTTGTCCTCGATGCTGTGGCGGGCGCGGCGGGTGTAGTCTTCCACCGTCTCCGCGGCGTGGCCGAGCGCCGGCGTCACGCGCTCTTCCATCAGGCGCTCAACCTGGTTCCGCAGGCGGGCCAGCTCGTCGCGCGCATCGTCGGCCAGGCGGCCACCGGCGGCCGAAGCTTCGTCGCGGATGTTCTTCATGTCGTTGCCGAGCTGAGACATGTTCATTTTCCTTTCGGGACCATTGGTGGCTGACGAACGCACCGTATCCGATTTGGTTCCTACCGCCCCGCATGTCTTCACCGCAATGCGGTATGCCACTTCCGCCGTGCTCCCGGCACGGGCTAACAATGCGGTGGACGACAAAGGGGCGGGCGATGCGCGGGCGGCGGGACTGGCTGGCGGCAACGGGCGTTTCGCCACTGGCGGCGGCACTCGGCCTTTCGCCGCTGACCGCAGCCCGGCCCGGTCAGGCCCAGGGTCTGCGCGACCTCACCGTCGTGTCCTGGGGCGGTGCCTATCAGGACGCGCAGCGGGACGTGTTGTTCCGCCCCTGGATGACCGCGCGCGGCGCGCGGATGCTGGAGGAGAACTGGGATGGCGGCATGGATGTGCTGCGCACCCGCATGCGCGACGGCGGCACCAATTGGGACCTGGTGCAGGTCGAAGGCGACCAGCTGCTGATCGGCTGCCGCGAGGAATTGTTCGAGCCGATGGACTGGGACGCCATCGGCGGCCGCGACGCCTACCTGCCGGAGGCGGTGCATTCCTGCGGCGTTGGCGCCGCCCATTATGCCTTCGTCCTGGCCTGGGACCGCGCGCGGCACCCCGTGGCGCCGACGGGTTGGGCCGATCTGTTCGATCTGGCGCGCTTTCCCGGAAAGCGAGCCTTGCGGCGCGGCCCCAAGACCACGCTGGAAATCGCCCTGATGGCGGATGGCGTGCCGGTGGCGGAGGTCTATGCCCGCCTCGCGACCCCGCGCGGCCAGGACCGGGCCTTCCGCAAGCTGGACAGCATCCGCGCCGAGATCGCCTGGTGGGACCGCGGATCGCAACCGCCGCTGTGGCTGGCGAATGGGGAGGTCGCGCTGGCCTGCGCCTATAATGGCCGGATCAGCGCGGCCAATCTGCGCGACGGGCGGGATTTCGGCATCATCTGGCAGCAGAACCTGGCCGGCATGGGAAGCTGGGTGATCATGCGCGGCAGCCCGAACAAGGCGCAGGCGCTGGATTTTCTCAACTTTGCCGGGCGGGCGGAGGCGCAGGCGCGGCTGGCGCGCATCATCCCCTATGGCGTCACGGCCGCCGGCGCCGCGGCGCTGCTGACGGCGCCGGTGCTGGCACAACTGCCCACCGCGCCCGCCCAGGCCGCGGCGGCGCTGCGGCTGGACGAGGCGTTCTGGCAGCGCAATCTGGATGCGCTGACCCGGCGCTTCCGCGCCTGGCTGCGCGCCTAAAGAAACCCCACCGGGTCCACATCCACCTGCACCCGGACGGAGTTCGGCAGCCTCACCCGTTCCAGCCAGTCCCGCAGCAGCGGCTGCACCTGCACATCCTTCCGCGCCTTCAGCAGCAGCCGACGCCGGTGCCGGCCGCGCAGCAGGGCCAGCGGGGCGGGGGCCGGGCCGAGCACCTCCACCCCCTCCCCCCTCGGTGCCGCCAGGCCGAGGTCGCGGGCGGCGCGATCGGCCTCCCGCTCATCCTCCGAGCTGACGATCAAGGCTGCCAGCCGGCCGAAGGGCGGCCAGTGGCCGGGGCGGCGCCCTTCGGCCTCGGCGCTCATGAAGGCCTCGAAATCATGGGAGACCAGGGCCTGCATCACCGGGTGGTCTGGGTTGAAGGTCTGCATCAGCACCCGCCCCGGCGCCTCCGCCCGCCCGGCGCGGCCGGCGACCTGGTGCAGCAATTGCAGCGTGCGCTCCGCCGCCCGCAGATCGCCACCGGCCAGGCCGAGATCCGCATCGACCACGCCCACCAGCGTCAGGCCCGGAAAATGCCAGCCCTTGGCGACGATCTGCGTGCCGATGATCAGATCCACCTGCCGGTCCGAGATCGCCGCCGCCGCCGCCGCGGCCGCCGCCGGGCCGGGGATGGTATCGCTGGCCATGACGATGCGGCGGGCATCGGGGAACAGCGCGGTGGCTTCCTCCACCACCCGTTCCACCCCTGGCCCCACGGGGGTCAGCGTGCCGGGCGCGTTGCATTCGGGGCAGGTGGGCGGGATTGGCTCGGCATGGCCGCAATGGTGGCATTGCAGGCGCTTCTGGGCGCGGTGTTCCACCAGCCAGGCGGTGCAGTTCGGGCAGCGCATCCGATGGCCGCAGGCGCGGCATAGCGTGAGCGGCGCATAGCCGCGGCGGTTGAGGAACAGCATCGCCTGTTCGCCGCGCGCCAAAGTTTCGCGAATGGCCTCCACCAGGACCGGCGACAGGAAGCGGCCGCGTTCAGGTGGCGATTTCCGCAAATCCAGCGCCTCCACCCTCGCCATGCCCGCCGCGCCATGCCGCTCCGGCAGGTCGAGGTGCCGGTAGCGGCCGGATTCCACGTTGTTCAGCGTCTCCAGCGAGGGCGTGGCGGAGACCAGCACGCAGGTCGCCTGCGCCAGCCGGGCACGGACCACCGCCATGTCGCGGGCATGATAGACCACGCCCTCCTCCTGCTTGAAGGCGGTCTCATGCTCTTCATCCACCACGATCAGGCCGAGATCGGGGAAGGGCAGGAACAGGGCGGAACGGGCGCCGACAAGGACGGAAACCTCCCCCTCCGCCACCGCGCGCCAGGTCTTGGCGCGGGTCCTGGTGCCGAGCTCGGAATGCCACAGCGCGGGGTCCACGCCGAAGCGCTTCCGGAACCGCTCCAGCCATTGGGCGGACAGCGCGATCTCCGGCAGCAATACCAGAGCCTGCCGACCTTCCCGCAGGCATTCGGCCACCGCGTCCAGATAGACTTCGGTCTTGCCGGAGCCGGTGACGCCGGTCAGCAGCGTCACGCCGAAATCCCGCGCCGCGACCTGCGCCCGCAGCGCCGCCGCCGCGCTGTCCTGCTCCGGCCCAAGCACCGGGCCGGGCAAGGCGAGGTCCGGCGGGGTGAAGGCGCGGCCCGGCGGCAACAGGGCGGGCACCAGCAGCCCGGCATCGGCCAGCCCCCGCACCACGGCGGGCGAGACCCCGGCGGCGGCGGCCAGTTCCGACCCGGCCATCACTTGACCCGGCCGCAAGGCGGCCAGCACGCGGGCACGGCCGGGGGTGACGCGCGCGGGGGGCTCCGCATTGGCCAATTGCCAGCCGGCGCGAGCGGGTGGCGGTTCCAGCGCCGCCGGTGCGCTCATCGCCATGCGCAGCACGGCGCCGGGGGGGCTGAGCGTGTAGGCGGCGACCCAGGTGACGAAGCGGCGCAGCGTTTCCGTCATCGGCGGCGCATCGAGCAGCCCGGCGACATCGCGCAGCTTCGCCTCCGGCAGGTCGGGGTCGGCCGCGCCATCCCAGGCCACGCCCAACACCTGCCGCCCGCCCAGCGGCACCACCACGAAATCACCCGGCTGCACCGCCAGCCCGGCCGGAATCCGGTAATCATAGGCCCCGGCTGCCAAAGGAAGAGGCAGCAGCACACGGATTCGTGGCATGGAAGACACGCTTGCCGGTTGGTTCGGCTGCGATGCCTTCCACGGGGGGGCCTGCATGCTATAAACTCCCAGTCGAACGAAAGCGAAACAAAGTCACATTCGCCGCAGCTTTCCCGGCCAGGACCGGAATGCCGGCATCAAGGGAATCGACCTTCATGAAGTTCTTCGTGGATACCGCTGATGTCGCCGAGATCCGGGCGCTGGCGGAATCCGGCCTGGTTGATGGCGTCACGACCAATCCCAGCCTGATCGCCAAATCCGGGCGCAAGATGTCCGAGGTCATCGCCGAGATCTGCGCCATCACTGACGGGCCGGTCAGCGCGGAGGTCACCGCCACCGATTTCGCCGGCATGCTGGCGGAGGGCAAGTACCTGCGCGACATCGCCGGCAATGTCGCGGTCAAGGTGCCGCTGACGGAAGCCGGGCTGCGGACCTGCCGGGCGCTGTCGCAGGAAGGCACGCCGGTCAATGTCACCCTCTGCTTCTCCGCCGCCCAAGCCCTGCTCGCGGCGAAGGCGGGCGCTGCCTTCATCTCGCCCTTCGTCGGCCGGCTGGACGACATCGCGCATGACGGCATGACGCTGATTGGTGACATCGTCCAGATCTACCGCAACTACCCGGGCATCAAGACGGAAGTGCTGGTCGCCTCCGTCCGCCACCCGATCCATCTGGTGCAATCCGCCAAGCTCGGCGCCCATGTGGCGACCCTGCCGCCGGCGGTGATCCGCCAGTTGCTGAAGCACCCGCTGACCGATAGCGGGCTGTCCGCCTTCCTCGCCGATTGGGCCAAAACGGGGCAAAGCATCCTGTGAGCCAGCACGCCACGACCATCCTCGACCCAGGAGACGATCCGATGGCCGAGGAGGTCGCGGCGTATCTGCGCGACCACCCCGATTTCCTGACCAGGCGGCCGGAGCTTTACCGCACCCTGGCGCCGCCGCGCCGCGTGCATGGCGAAAACATGGCAGACCACATGGCCGCCATGGTCGCCGCCGAACGCAGCCGCACCCGCGGGCTGGAGGCGGAGGTGCAGGCCGCCGTCGCCAGCGGCCGCGCCGGCGCCACGCTGGTGATGTGCGTGCGGCTGGCGGTGCTGGCCCTCATGCGGTCCCGCGATGTGATGGAGACGGTGACCCAGGAACTGCCCGCCCTGCTGCGGGTGGAAAGCTGCACCCTGCTGAACGAACCCACCACACATGCGTCCGGGCGCCAAGCCGAAGCGACCTTCGCTTTCCGCCGCGCCGGCTTCCTGCCGATGCCGCCCGGCAGCCTGGTCCGCCTGGTCGGCCGCGGCCGGGATGCCCGGGTGCGGACCGAGGTGACGGAGGCCGCCATGCTGCATGCCGAGGCGGCGGAATTGGTGACGCGGGACGCGTTGGTGCGCGTGCCTCTGGCCTGCGGCACGCCCTGCCTGCTGGCGCTTGGCGCGCGCGATGCGGCATCCCTGCCGACGCGGCAGACGACGACGACGCTGGCCTTTCTCGGCCGCATCGTGGCGGCGGCGCTCTCCCGCTGAAATGACGGGCGCCGAAGCCCTGGCAGGTTGGCTGGCGGCCCTGGCGGAGGAACGCCGCGCCAGCCCGCATACGGTGGAGGCCTATGCCGCCGACCTGTCCCTGTTCCTCGGCTTCCTGACCCGCCATCTGGGGGAGGAGCCGGATGTGGCCGCCCTCGGCGCGCTGCGGCCCACCGATCTGCGCGCCTTCCTGGCGGAGCGCGCGGCGCAGGGGGATGGCAACACCACCCGCGCCCGGCGCCTCGCCGCGCTGCGCAGCTTCCTGCGGCATCTGGCGCGCCGCCACGGCCAGCCCACCACCGCGCTGGCCGGCCTGCGTGGCCCGCGCGCCGCCAGGCCCGTGCCGCGCGCCCTGACGGCGGCCGATGCGCGGGAAGCCGTGACCGGCATCGGCGCGGTGCATGACCCGGACCGGGCGATGCACCCCCGGATGCAGGCAGCGCGGGACGTGGCGCTGTTCACGCTGCTGTATGGCTGCGGCTTGCGGATTGCGGAGGCGCTGGCGCTGGATGTGGCCGACGCCCCCCGCCCCGGCGCCACGGGCGCGCTGCGCGTGACCGGCAAGGGCAACAAGCAGCGACTGGTGCCGGTGCTGCCGGCGGTGCGCACCGCGATGGGCGAATGGCTGGCGGAACACCCGGACCCGCGGCCGGATGCGCCGCTGTTCCTCGGCGCACGCGGGGCGCGGCTGGACCCGGCGGTGGCGCAGCGGTCGCTCCGCAACTGGCGCCGCCTCGCCGGGCTGCCGGAACATGCGACGCCGCATGCCCTGCGGCATTCCTTCGCCACCCATCTGCTGGGTGGCGGGGCGGATCTGCGGGCGATCCAGGAATTGCTGGGCCATGCCAGCCTGTCCACGACGCAGCGCTACACCAGCGTGGATGCCAGGGCGCTGCTGGAGACCTGGCGCGCCGCGCATCCAAGGGCGGATTGATTACCCGGCGCGCGGGGCCTGCAGGGCCTGCGCGCGCTGCAGATGCTGGCGGATCGCCGGCAGCTTCGCCTGGGCAAAGGTCTTCAGCGCCGTCACTTCGCCATTCTGGGCATAGGATTCGTAGAGCGTCGCCAGTTCCTGCTGCGCCTCGACCTGCATCTGCACATACCAGCGGTTCAGCTCGTCGCCCTCATGGTTCCGCAGGCTGGCCAGCTTGGCCTGCATCCGGTCATCGCCGCTGGAGGGCTGGCGGGTGGAGGCTTCGGGCAGAGCCAGCAGTTCGGCGGCTTTCGCCGTGTGGGCGCTGACCAGGTCCTCGGCCAACTGGCGGATCTGCGGATGCGTGCTGCGCTCCAGCAGGATCTGGCTGGACTGGATCGCGAAGTTGTTGCCGATGATCGAACGCTCGACGAAGGTATTGGCGCCGACGCCCGTGCCGCTCAGCAGGTCCAGCACCGTGGTCGGACGATCCTGCGCCATCAGTGGCAGGGCAGGCAGCAGCATGGCGCCGGCAAGGAAAAGGCTGCGTCGGTTCATCACGGTGGTCTCCTGGATACATGTCGCTCGTATCCAGCAAACGTCACCGGGGTTGCCGGGTTGCCCGGGCCAGGCCGGATTGACGCCGATGCGGTGACAGACGGGCTATCCCGCCCGGTCGAAAATGCGCCGGGAGCGATCGCGCAGCCCCTGGATGGTGCGGTCCGCGCGAAGAACCATGCGCGTCTCCATCACCTCCACCTTCGCCACCGCCCCCGGCCAGCGTGAATCGGCCCAGGACAGCGCGTTATGCGCCCAATGATATTGGTGGCGCAGCACGAACAGGCCGAGCACCAGGAAGACAAGCCCCGGCAGGACCGGCAGCAGGCCTCCGATGGGCGCCAGGGCGATCAACGACCATCCGGCGCATTTGCGCCGGAGGGAGGGGCGATATTCCATCATGGTGTCGCAGATGGTCCTGCCGCGGCACCGCTGCAACGGTCCTGTCCCGGCACATGCCCCCCCTGCACCATGCGGTAGTCCTGGTTCCGCGGCAGGTCCAGCCGGCGGTCGCTGGCGACATACAGCCGCTCTACCGTCCCCTCCGGCCCCGGCGTGCCCACCTTCTCCCCGCGCCCGTTGTGAATGCCAAGGCGGGTGCCGGCGTAACGGCGATGCGGCACCTCCAGCACATGCAGGAAGCCGCGCCCGGCCAGCATGCGCTCCAGCTCCGCCCGCGCCAGGAAGCCCTCCGCGCCGAAGGACACCACCAGGGTGCGTGCGCGTAGATTCGTGACCAGGCGGGTGAAGGCGGGGCCGATGCCGGCGCGGGTATTGAAGGCGCTGCGGCGGGTGCGGCAATCCACGCGCTTCTGCGCCCTTCCATAGACCTCCGGCCGGTCCCACCGCACCAGCGTTTCCCAAAGATGGTAGTTCGACAGGTAGGCGTGCTGGTCATAGGGCGGGTCGAGATAGGCGACATCGCATTCGATGGCGCCGGCGAGCGAAACGGCATCCTCCGCCAGCGCCAGGCAGGGGCCGGCGGCAGGGCGGGGCAGCAATTCGGGCTGGCGCAACACCAGCGGCTTCAGGGCGCGCGGGGCGAGTTCCCGCATGAAGGACATCTGGTGGCCGGCGCAGCTATCGACCCGGTCCGCCGCCTGGATCAGCGCGGTGAGCAGAATGGCGCGCAGCTCCGGCGCCGGCTCAAGCCGCTCGATCGCCTCCCGCATCGCCTCCAGCCGCGCCGCATTCACCGGATGCAGGTAGCGCGCGGTCTCGGCATAGGTGGCGGTGAACCAACCCGGCGCGGGCGGCAGATGCGACAGGTCGTCCAGAACCTTGTCGGCCCGCGCGGCCCAATGCTCGGCATCGGCCTGGACCAGCCCGCAGGCAAGGGTCTGGGCGAAGGGCAGCTCATCATTCGCCAGCACGCGCCAGCCAGCCGCCTTCAGCGCATGGGCGACACGGGCGGAGCCGGAAAACAGATCCGCCACCACCGCCCGATCCCCGGCCGCGGCCCCCACCGCCCGCAGGATCTGCGGCAACAAACCCCGCTTCGACCCCAGATATTTTATCAGGCTACCGCTGCCCGGTGGCACGGCGGGCCGGCCACCCTGCAAGGTTGGCGCGGATCGTGCGCTTCCAGAACGCCGACCAAGGCGATCATCCCGCGCGAATGGCAAGCGCGCGGAAGCCGCACCCGTAGCGCCGACATTGCGCCTGCGGCACGATCGCGCGCCTAGATATGCAGCGCGCGCCCACTGACGGCCAGTGCCGCTTCCTTCACCGATTCATTCAGCGAGGGATGCGCGTGGCAGGTCCGCGCCACATCCTCCGAGCTCGCGCCGAATTCCATGGCGATGGCGATCTCGGCGATCAGCGTGCCGGCATCCGGGCCGATGATATGCGCGCCCAGCACGCGGTCCGTGGCCTTGTCCGCCAGGATCTTCACGAAGCCGTCCATGTCGCCCATGGCGCGGGCGCGGGCATTCGCCATGAAGGGGAATTTGCCGACATTGTACTCGGCGCCGCGGGCCTTCAACTGTTCCTCGGTCTCACCGATGCTGGCCACTTCCGGCCAAGTGTAGACCACGCCCGGAATGGCATTGTAGTTCACATGGCCATGCTGGCCGGCGAGGATTTCGGCCATGGCCACGCCCTCCTCCTCCGCCTTGTGCGCCAGCATCGGGCCGACGATGGCATCGCCGATGGCATAAAGGCCGGGGATGTTGGTGGCGTAGTGGGCATCCGTCACCACGCGGCCACGCTCATCCAGCGCCACGCCGATCTCCTTCAGGCCCAGCCCGCCGGTGAAGGCGCGGCGGCCGATGGCGACCAGCACGACATCGGCCTTCAGCGTCTCCGCCGCACCACCCGCCGCCGGCTCCAGCGTCAGCGTCACGCCGTCCTTGTCCTTCGTGGCACCCGTGACCTTGGTCTTGAGCTTCGTCTTGATGCCCTGCTTGCCCAGCACCCGTTCGAACAGCTTGCCCACCTCGGTATCCATGCCCGGCACCAGGCGGTCGAGGAATTCCACGACCGTCACCTCGGCGCCGAGGCGGCGCCACACGCTGCCCAGTTCCAGCCCGATATAGCCGCCGCCGATGACGACGAGGTGGCCTGGCACCTTCTCCAGCTCCAGCCCGCCGGTGGAGGTGACGATCTGCTTCTCATCCACCTCGACGCCCGGCAGCGGAATGCTCTCGCTGCCCGTGGCGATGACGATGTGCTTTGCGGCGTAGGTGGTGCCGGCGACCGCCACCTGGCCCGGCGCGGGGATGGTCGCCTCCCCCTGCAGCCAGGTCACCTTGTTCTTCTTGAACAGGAACTCGATGCCCTTGGTGTTGGCGGACACCACCTCACCCTTGCGCGCCTGCATCCGCGCCAGGTCGATCTTCACGCCTTCGACCATCACGCCGTGATCGGCCAGCTTGTGCTTGGTTTCCTCGTAATGCTCGGAGGAATGCAGCAGCGCCTTGGAGGGGATGCAGCCGACATTCAGGCAGGTGCCGCCCAGCGTCGCCCGCTTCTCCACACAGGCGACCTTCATGCCGAGCTGCGCCGCGCGGATGGCGCAGACATAGCCGCCGGGGCCGGCACCGATGACGATGAGGTCGAAGCTCTCGGACATGAAGAATGATCCTGCGAATGCTGGGCGGACCATAGCCCGCACCGCCCGGGGTGCAAGCCGCCACAGGATCGCAAGCGCGATCAAGCCGGCTTCGGGCAGGATCGCGGCGCTGAAGGAACCGTCGATGGCCACGAAAAGTCTCACGCGGCAGGATTACGGAGGGCGCATGGCGCGGACCATCGCGCATCTCGGCCGACCCGGCACGCAATACGGGGCTGGAGGAGCTGGCGCCTTCAGCCCCTTCCGGCTGTACCGAGACTGGCTGCCGCAGAGCGGGGCCGAACCCGCGGACCAGTAGGTGGCCGCCCGGTTGGTGGGCAGCCTATCGCAGCAGCGCCCCACCCAGCAGGCCAAGTCCAAACACCCCGGCCGCCATGGAGGTCATGCCCCACCAGCGTTCCGGCGTGAAACCGCCGGCGAAAGCGAAGACGGCGCCGAGCAGATAGGCGCCGGCGCCCTGCGCCACGTCGACCCGCACCATCACCACCAGCGGCCCGATGGTGGCCAGCAGCCCGGCCAGTGTGCCAAGGCCACGCCAGATACGGTCCGTGCGCGGGTCCGGCCGCAGCAGTGGTTCACCGCGGGCGCGATACTCCAGCGCCGCGCACAGGGCGAGGAAGCCGAAGGCGAGGAACAGCATGGCCGATCCTCGCCATCCGGCCTCAGAGGTCCAGCATCAGCCGGCGCGGATCCTCGATGCTTTCCTTCACGCGCACCAGGAAGCTGACGGCTTCCTTACCGTCGACGATGCGGTGGTCGTAGCTCAGCGCGGTGTACATCATCGGCCGGATTTCCACCTTGCCGCCAACCGCCATCGGGCGTTCCTGGATCTTGTGCATGCCCAGGATGCCGGATTGCGGCGGGTTCAGGATCGGCGTGGACATCAGCGAGCCGTAGATGCCGCCATTGGTGATGGTGAAGCTGCCGCCGGTCAGGTCTTCCAGCTTCAGCGCCCCGTCACGCGCCTTGCGGCCAAGGCCACCGATGGCCTTCTCGATCTCGGCAAAACCCATCTGGTCGGCATCCCGCACCACGGGCACCACCAGGCCGGAGGGGCCGCCGACGGCGATGCCCATATGAACGGCGTGCTTGTAGACAATCTCGTCACCGTCGATCTCGGCGTTCACCGCCGGGAATTCCTTCAGCGCCGCGACGCAGGCCTTCACGAAGAAGGACATGAAGCCGAGCTTCACGCCGTGCTTCTTCTCGAAGGCGTCCTTGTACTCGGTCCGCAGGGCCATCGCCGCGCCCATATCCACCTCGTTGAAGGTGGTCAGCATCGCGGCGGTGTTCTGGGCTTCCTTCAGGCGGCGCGCGATGGTCAGGCGCAGCCGGGTCATCTTCACCCGCTCCTCACCCACTTCCGGGGCGCGCGGCGCCTTCGCGGCGGGTGCTGCGGCTGGCGCTGCGGCGGGCTTGGCGAGGAAGGCGAGCACATCGCCCTTGGTCACGCGGCCATCCTTGCCCGTGCCGGCACCGAGCTGCGCCTGGGTCACGCCCGCATCGGCCATCGCCTTGGTCGCGGCCGGGCCGTTGTCGGTGCTCGGCGCGGGGCGTGACACCGGGCCGGGCGCCGGCGGCGGCGCCTCGGCCTTCGGCTGGGCCGGCGCGGCGGCGGCCGGCTTGGGGGCGGCGCCGGGCTTGGCGGTCGCGCCCTCGGCGATCACGCCGATCACGGCACCGGCCTCGACCTCCGCGCCCTCGTCGGCGCTGATGCTCTCGATCACGCCGGCAACGGCGGCATTGACCTCCACCGTGACCTTGTCGGTCTCCAGCTCCACCAGCGGCTCATCCATCGCCACCGCTTCGCCGGCCTTCTTCAGCCATCGCGCCACGGTGGCGGAGGAGACGCTTTCCCCGAGCGGGGGCACCACGATATCGGTCATCTGTCCTGCCTTCTGCCTGGGGGGACGCTCACGAAAGGCCGAGCGCCTCACGCACCAGGGTTTCCTGCTGCTGCTGGTGAACCTTGGCGAGTCCCGTCGCCGGGCTGGCCGCCTCGGCGCGGCCCACGTAGATCGGGCGCTTCGCCTTCATCTCGATGTCGCGCAGCACGCCTTCGATCTTGCGGTCGATGTAGGTCCAGGCGCCCATATTCTCGGGCTCCTCCTGGCACCACACCACCTCCGCATTGCGATAGGGCGCGAGCACCTTGGACAGCGTCGTCCGGGCGAAGGGGTAGAGCTGCTCGACGCGGATGATCGCCACGTCCTTCACGCCCTTCTCCCGCCGCTCCGCCAGCAAATCGTAATAGACCTTGCCGGTGCAGAGCACGACCCGCTTCACCTGATCCTCCGCCACCAGGGCGTCGGTTTCCGGGATGATGTACTGGAAGGCGCTGCCCGGGCCGAAATCAGCCAGCGGGGAGACCGCCAGCTTGTGGCGCAGCAGCGACTTCGGTGTCATCAGCACCAGCGGCTTGCGGTAGTTCGCCTTCAACTGGCGGCGCAGCGCGTGGTAGTAATTGGCCGGTGTGGTCAGGTTGCCGACGCGCATGTTGCGCTCCGCGCAGAGTTGCAGCCAGCGCTCCAGCCGGGCGGAGGAATGCTCCGGCCCCTGGCCTTCGTAGCCATGCGGCAGCAGCATCACCAGGCCGGACATGCGCAGCCACTTGGTCTCGGCACTCGCGATGAACTGGTCGATGATGACCTGCGCGCCATTGGCGAAGTCACCGAACTGCGCTTCCCACAGCACCAGGGTGCGCGGGTCCGCCAGGGTGTAGCCGTACTCAAAGCCGAGCACGCCCATTTCGGACAGCAGGCTGTTGAAGGCCTCGAACTTCGGCTGGCCGGCGCGGATGTTGTTCAGCGGGACGTATTCGGCCTGGGTCTTCTGGTCCACCAGATGGGCGTGGCGCTGGCTGAAGGTGCCGCGCTGCACATCCTCGCCGGACAGGCGCACACGGTGGCCCTCCAACAGCAGGGTTCCGAAGGCCAGTGCCTCGCCGGTCGACCAGTCGATGCCTTCGCCGGTCTCGATCGCCGTCTTCTTGGCTTCGAGCTGGCGCAGGATCTTCGGGTTGGCGCCGAAATCGGCCGGTACGCGGGCCAGCGCGGCGCCGACCTCGCGCAGTTCATCCAGGCCGACCGCGGTCTCGTGCAGCCGCTCGACATCCTCACCCACCGTCACGGCCTTCAGGCCTGACCAGTGGCCTTCCAGCCAATCCGCCTTGTTCGGCTTGAAGCTGGTGGCGGCCTGGAAGGCTTCCTCCATCTGGGCATTGAAGGCATCCAGCACCGCCTTGGATTCCTCGGCCGGCACGCTGCCCTCCTTCGCCAGCTTCTCGGCGTAGAGGGTGCGGGTCGTCTTCATCTCGCGGATGCGGCCGTACATGATCGGCTGCGTGAACGCCGGCTCGTCCGTCTCATTGTGGCCGTGGCGGCGGTAGCAGACGATGTCGAGCACGAAATCCGCGCCGAACTCCATGCGGAACTCGGCCGCCATGCGGGCGCAGAACACCACCGCTTCCGCGTCGTCGCCATTCACATGCAGGATCGGCACCTGGATGCTCTTCGCCACGTCCGTGCAATACAGGCCGGAATAGGCATGCGCCGGGACGGTGGTGAAGCCGATCTGGTTGTTGGTGACGATGTGGATGGTGCCGCCGGTGCGGTAGCCGATGAGCTGGCTCATCGCCAGCGTCTCATACACCAGGCCCTGGCCGGCGAAGGCCGCATCGCCATGCAGCAGGATGCCGAGGACGGAGCGCCGCCCCTTGGTGTCGCCCGCCATGTCCTGGCGCGCCCGCACCTTGCCCACCACCACCGGGTCCACCGCTTCGAGATGCGAGGGGTTCGGCTGGAGCGAGAGGTGCACCATGCGCCCGGCCACCTCGATATCGGTGGAGGTGCCGAGGTGGTACTTCACGTCGCCGGAGCCCTGCACATCCTCGGGCGTCGCGGCATTGCCCTTGAACTCGCTGAACACGGCGGAGAAGGGCTTCTTCACCACATTCACCAGCACGTTCAGCCGGCCGCGATGGGCCATGCCGATCGAGATCTCGTTCACGCCCTGGCTGGCCGTGACCTCGATGACGGATTGGATGGCCGGTATGGTGGATTCACCGCCCTCCAGCCCGAAGCGCTTGGTGGTGGCGTATTTCTTGGCGCAGAAGGCCTCGAAGCCCTCGGCCTCGGTCAGCTGCTGCAAAATCTGGCGCTTGGCGGCGCCGTCGAAGGCCTTGACCCAGGGCGCACCCTCGATCCGGCGCTGGATCCAGGATTTCTGCTCCGGGTCCTGGATATGCATGAACTCGGTGCCGATGGAGCCGCAATAGCTGGCGCGGCAGATCTGCAGGATCTCGCGCAGCGTCGCGTTTTCCTTGCCCAGGACGAAGTCCAGGAAGATCGGCCGGTCCATATCGGCATCGGTGAAGCCGTAGGTCTTGGGGTCCAGCTCCGGATGCGGCTTCAGCACCTGCAGGCCCAGCGGGTCCAGCTGCGCTTCCAGATGCCCGCGCACGCGGTAGCTGCGGATCAGCATCAGGGCGCGGATGGAATCCAGCACCGCCCGCTGCGCTGCGGCCTTGTCCACGGTGTTCGCAGCCGGCGCGGCGGCGGCGGGCGCCCCCTTGCCCTTCGGGGCCGCGGCCGGCGGCTCCGGATCCGGGCCGAAGGCGCCGCGCAGGCGGGGCGCCCAGCTGGCGCCGACCGCATCGGTCAGTACCGAACGAGCTTCGTCGTTCAGCGCCCCGAACAGCTCGGCGAAGGAGGGATCGACGCTGTCCGGCTTCTCCGCCCATCGGGCATAGAGGTCGGCGAGGTAGGCGGCATTCGCGCCCGACATCGCACTCGCGAGGACATCCACTCCGGCCATTTCCGTCTCCGTTGCGCCTGCCTCAATCCCCGGGCGGCGCGCCGCACATAGATAGGGCACCAGGCCCGTCAACGTCAGGCCCTGAACCGGGACCCTGACGCGACCCTGGTGACCGTTACATTACTTCTTGAGCGCCTTCACCATGGTGGAACCCAGGGCGGAGGGGCTGTCGGCGACATGGATGCCGGCCTTCGCCATTGCTTCCATCTTCGCCGCCGCCGTGTCGTTGCCGCCCGAGATCACCGCACCGGCATGGCCCATGCGGCGGCCCGGAGGGGCGGTGGCGCCGGCAATGAAGCCGACCACCGGCTTGTTCGGCTTGCCCGGTCCGAAATTATGCTCGGCCAGGTATTCGGCACCGATCACCTCGGACTGGCCGCCGATCTCGCCGATCATGATGATGGACTGCGTCTCGTCATCGGCCAGGAACAGCTTCAGGACATCGATGAAATCCATGCCCTTCACCGGGTCGCCGCCGATGCCGACGCAGGAGGACTGGCCGAGGCCGGCCGCCGTGGTCTGCGCCACCGCCTCATAGGTCAGGGTGCCGGAGCGGGAGACGATGCCGACGGAGCCGCGGCGATGGATATGCCCCGGCATGATGCCGATCTTGCAGGCATCCGGCGTGATGACGCCTGGGCAGTTCGGCCCGACCAGCAGCGACTTGGAGCCATCCAGCGCGCGCTTCACCTTCACCATGTCGAGCACCGGAATGCCCTCCGTGATGCAGATGATCAGCGGCATCTCGGCGTCGATCGCTTCCAGGATCGCGTCCGCGGCGAAGGGCGCGGGGACGTAGATGACGGTGGCGTTCGCCCCGGTCGCGTCCCGGCATTCCACCACGGTGTTGAACACCGGCAGGTTCAGCTCGGGGTGCATCGTGCCGCCCTTGCCGGGGGTCGTGCCACCGACATAGGTGCTGCCATAGGCAATGCCCTGGCTGGCATGGAAGGTGCCCTGGGCCCCGGTGAAGCCCTGGGTCATGACGCGGGTGTTGGCGTCGATCAGAACGGCCATGGTTCAGGCGCCCTTTACAGCAGCGACGACCTTCTGGGCGGCGTCGGCAAGGTTGTCGGCCGCGATGATCGCCAGCCCGGACTCCGCGAGAATCTTCTTGCCGAGGTCCACATTCGTGCCCTCGAGCCGCACCACCAGCGGCACGCTGAGCGACAGGTTCTTGGACGCCTCGACAATGCCGTTGGCGATCATGTCGCACTTGGCGATGCCGCCGAAGATGTTGACCAGGATCGCCTTGACGTTGACGTCGGAGGTGATGATCCGGAACGCCTCCGTCACGCGCGCCGCATTCGCGGTGCCGCCGACGTCGAGGAAGTTCGCCGGGCTGCTGCCGTACAGCTTGATGATGTCCATCGTGGCCATGGCCAGGCCGGCGCCATTCACCATGCAGCCGATCTCGCCATCGAGCGCCACATAGTTCAGGTCGTTCTTGATGGCATCCAGTTCCTTCGGATCCATCTCGCTGTCATCGCGCAGCGCTTCCAGATCCTTGTGGCGGAACAGCGCGCTCTCGTCGAAGGACACCTTGGCGTCCAGCGCCACGATGTCGCCCTTGCCGGTCACGACCAGCGGGTTGATCTCGACGATGGCGCAGTCGAGTTCGAGGAAGGCGCCGTACAGCGCCAGCACGAACTTCTGGAACGCCGCGACCTGCTTGCCTTCCAGGCCCAGCCCGAAGGCGAGCTTGCGCGCGTGGTAGGGAAAGATGCCGGCGGCCGGGTCGATCGCGACCTTCAGGATCTTCTCGGGGTGGTCATGTGCCACCTCCTCGATCTCCATGCCGCCCTCGGTCGAGGCCATCACGGTGACGCGGCTGGTTTCGCGGTCGATCAGCAGGCCGAGATACAGCTCCCGCTTGATGTCGCAGCCATCTTCCACGAAGACGCGGGAGACCAGCTTGCCCTGCTCGCCGGTCTGCTTGGTAACCAGGACATTGCCGAGCATCGCCTCGGCCGCTTCGCGGACCGCCTCGATCGACTTGACGACGCGGACGCCGCCCTTGCCGTTCGGGTCGTTGGTGAAGCGGCCGGCGCCGCGGCCGCCGGCGTGGATCTGCGACTTCACGACATAGACGGGGCCGGGCAGCTTCTTGGCCGCTTCCACGGCCTCATCCGCCGTCCAGGCCACATGGCCCTCCAGCACCGCCACGCCGTAGCGGCGCAGCAATTCCTTCGCCTGGTATTCGTGGATGTTCATCCGATGTCTCCGGCCAGCAAGGCGCCAAAAAAGCCGGTGGCCCGACGCCTCTAAGGCATCGGGCCACCGGCGGGCAATCTCAGACGCCGAGCGCCTTGAAGTCTGCGACCAGCTTCTTCACCGCGTCGCAGGATTTGTCGAAGGCGGCCTTCTCCTCGGCCGTGAACTGCACTTCCATGATGCGCTCGACGCCGCCGGCACCGATCACCACGGGCACGCCCACATAGAACTGGTCCTGGCCGTATTCGCCATTCAGCATCACGGCGCAGGGCAGCACGCGCTTCTTGTCCAGCAGGTAGCTCTCGGCCATCGCGATGGCGGAAGCGGCCGGCGCGTAGAAGGCGGAGCCCTTCTCCAGCAGCTTGACGATCTCGCCGCCGCCATTGGCGGTGCGGGCCACGATCGCGTCGATCTTTTCCTGCGTCGTCCAGCCCATCTTGATCAGGTCGGGCACCGGCACGCCGGCGACGGTGGAGTAGCGGGTCAGCGGCACCATGGTATCGCCATGGCCGCCCAGCACGAAGGCGGTGACGTCCTCGACCGACACACCGAATTCCTGGGCCAGGAACAGGCGGATGCGGCTGCTGTCCAGCACGCCGGCCATGCCCACCACCTTCTCCGGTGGCAGGCCGGAGCGCTGCTGCAGCACCCAGACCATGACATCGAGCGGGTTGGTGATGCAGATGACGAAGGCGTTCGGGGCATACTGCTTGATGCCCTCGGCCACCTGGCCGATCACGCCGGCATTCTTGGTCAGCAGATCGTCGCGGCTCATGCCCGGCATGCGCGGGAAGCCGGCGGTGACGATGACGACATCCGCACCCTCGATGGCGGAATAGTCGCCGGTGCCGGACATGGCGCTGTCGAAGCCGTCCACCGGGCCGGACTGCATGATGTCCAGCGCCTTGCCGGCGGCAACGCCCGGGAAGACGTCGAACAGCACGACGTCACCGAGCTCCTTCAGGCCGATCAGGTGGGCGAGCGTGCCGCCGATGTTGCCGGCGCCGATGAGCGCGATCTTCTTGCGGGACATGCAGCGGTCCTTGCCTTGTGGTGCTTCGCAGGGATTTCAAGGCTGCGCCGTGCGGCGCGCCCTGCGGGGCTTCCTACTCCCGCCCTGCAGGCCGGGCAAGGCGGCGCTGCGTGTCATGCGTGCGGACCGCGCCAGTTGCGGCCCGCCGTGGTTTCAGACGGTCAGAGCGGCATGCAGCGGACGATATCGTCGTGTCCGCGCGCGAGGGTGGCGAAGGTGCCCACCGGGCAGTCCCGCTGCGTCATGGTCATCGCCGGCAGTCCGGCCTGCCAGCCGGCAATGCCGCTGCCGCGGGAAATGGTGGCCGCCGACGCCCCGCGTACCACGACGCTGCTGCGCTGCGTGCGGACATCGCCGCGGCGGACCGGCGCCTGGCGGGTAACGGCCTGGGTCCGGGCCGGGCGGGCGGCCGTGCGGCTGGTGGGCCGGGCCGCGGTGCGGGTGACCGTCCGCGGCGCGGCGCGTGTCACGGTGCGGGTGGCAGCCGCGCGGGCCGTGGTGCGGGCGGGTGTCCGCGTCGCGGCGGCCCGGGTCGTGGTGCGCGGCGTGGCGCGGGTGGAGGCGCGGGTGGCGGGGCTGGCTGCGGTGTTCGTTCTGCTCACCGCCGTTCCGCCGCGTTCGTCCCGTCTGGCGGCATCGGCCGCCTGCGGGGCCAAGACAAGTACAGTCAGCAGGGCGAGCAGGATCGTCCGCATGCGAGAATAGTCCCCCAATCAACACCACCCCGGCGTAATGACCGGTGGCAGCCCCCCGAGCCAAGAAATGGCCCAATGCGCGTTACTAGACTGAGGCGCCCGTAGCCTGTCAACGCGCATTTCAGGATGTTACGTGAGGTGCGCGAGCCCAAGCCAATCCTGGCTTTGCATCTCATTCAGCCGGCTCGCCGTCCTGGCAAACATGGCAGCATTATGACCTTCTTCGTGCAGGCGGTCCGGCACCGCCTGGGCGCTGGCCAACAACTTCACCCGATGCTCATAAAGCGCATCGACCAGTGTGATGAAGCGCCGGGCGCGATCGAAGTTCTCCGGATTGAGACGCGGCACGCCGTCCAGGACCATCGTATGGAAATGGGTTGCTAACGCGAGATAATCGGCCGGACCCAGCGGCTGGCCGCATAGCGACTCGAAATCGAACCGCGCAACGCCCCGCGCCGCCTGCGGGACGGCCAGGCTGCGGCCGAGCAAGGTCAGCCGGGTGGGCTTGCCATATTTTTCGCCGGTCAGTTCCTCGAAGGCCGCATCCAGCGCCCGCGTCGCCCGCTCATCGGCCGGGACATGCCAGGTGGGCAGGGCGCGGACCCGGTCGAGGCGATAGTCCCGCGCGGCCTCCAGCGTCAGCACCTCCAGCCGGCGGGAGATCAGGCCGATGAAGGGCAGGAAGGCATCGCGCCCGGGGCGGCCCTTGAACAGATCGGCCGGCGCCGTGTTGCTGGTCGCCACCACCACAGTGCCGCGGGCGAACAGCGCCTGGAACAGCCGGCCGAGAATCATCGCATCGGCGATGTCATGCACCTGGAACTCGTCGAAGCACAGCAGGGCTGCTTCCGCCGTGATGGCATCCGCCAGCGGCGGAATGGGGTCCGCCGTGTCGCCATGCTGCTTCTTCCAGGCATGGATGCGCCGGTGCACATCCTGCATGAACTGGTGGAAGTGGATGCGCCGCTTGCGGGTGACCTCCGCCGTCTCAAAGAACAGATCCATCAGCATGGATTTGCCTCGACCCACCTCACCCACCAGGTACAGGCCCATCGGCGTGCCGGCGGGCGCTTCCTCCGCGGCGACTGGCTTGCGGCGGGTGAAGCGGGCGAAGAAGCCGCCCTTTTCAGGCTCCTCCGGATGCGGGTCGTAGCCCTTGGTGCGGCGCCAGAGGTCCTGCAGCACCTCCACCGCCCTGGCCTGGGCCGGGTCGGCGGCCAAAGCGCCTTCGGCGATGCGGGCGCGGTAGGTCGGCAGCGGACCCCCGCCTGGACCTCCGCCGGCGGGATGCGGCCGATCGTTCATCGCCGCGCGATACCGCGATACTCCCTTCGCGGCAACGGCGGGTTCGGCGATTGACGCGCCACGGCGCGGCCCGCAGCCTTCGCCGCATGACCACCCCCGCCGCCGCCGCGCTGCTCTACGCCCCCGATGGCTACGATACCTCCCGCCCTCGGCTGATGGGGCGGCATGCGGCGGGGGAGGGTTTTCTCAGGGCGCTGATCCAGCATGCGGATTTCGACCGGCTGGTGGCGCTGACCCGCACGGCCGAGGATGCGGCGGCCTTCCGCGCGCAATGCCAGGCCCTCGGCGCGACGATGCCGCTGGAGGCGGTGCCGGAGACGGAGTTGCATCGCCTGGCAGAGACCGGCTGCCTGATGCTGCCGGGGCCGGAGCTGTCCCACCACGCCTGGCGGCGCCGGCGGATCGGCGCGGCGCGGGGCTTTTCCCTCGTCGGCCTGACCCACACCATCGCCTCCGCCACCGCCATGGACAGCCTGGCAGATTTGCTGGTGGCGCCGGTGCAGCCCTGGGATGCGGTGATCTGCACCTCCGCCGCCGTGCGCGGCGCCGTGCAGCGGCTGTGGCAGGCGGAAGGCGAATACTTGGCGCGTCGCCTTGGCGCCACGCGGCTGGAGGGGCCGGCGCTGCCGGTGATCCCGCTCGGCGTCGATGCGCCGGCGCTGGCGCGTGATCCGGCGGCACGCGCGGCCTGGCGGCAGAAGCTGGGCGCTGCGGCCGGGGATGTGGTGGTGCTGCATCACGGAAGGCTGTCCTTCCATGCCAAGGCGCATCCGCTGCCGATGTTCCTGGCGCTGGGGCGCGCCGCCGTGGTCGCGCCGCCCGGGGTCGCGGTGCATCTGGTACTGTCCGGCTGGTTCGCGGATGAGGTCCAGCGCAACGCCTTCAAGGCACTGGCCGCCGCGCTGTGCCCGAACCTGGCAGTGCATCACGTGGATGGCCGCCTGCCAGAGGTGCGGCGGGCCATCTGGTCGGCAGCCGATGTCTTCACCCTGCTATCCGACAATATCCAGGAAAGCTTCGGCCTGGCCCCGGTGGAGGCGCAGGCCGCCGGCCTGCCGGTGGTCGCCACGGATTGGGACGGGCTGCGGGATACGGTGGCGCATGGCGTCACCGGCTTCCGCATCCCCTCCCTGATGGCCGGGCCGATGGAGGATCTCGCGGCGCGGCATGAGGATGGGCAGGACAGCTACGACCACTACATCGCCGGCGCCGCGCAATTCACCGCGGTGGATCTCGGCGCGGCGGAGGCTGCCTTCGCGGCGCTGATCGGCGATGCCGGGCTACGCGCCCGCATGGCCGCCGCGGCCCGGGACCGCGCGCGGGCAACCTATGACTGGTCGGTGGTGATCGGCCAGTACCGGGCGCTGTGGGCGGAACTGGCGGCGCTGCGCGGCGCGGGGCGTGGCGAGCGGGCCGCCCTGCTGCGCGGCGCGCACCCGGTGCCGCGCCGGCCGGACCCGAGCCGTCTGTTCGCCGATTTCCCCACGCAGCGCCTGGCGCCGGAGACGCGGCTGGCCCTGGCGCCCGGCCTGCCGGATGCGGCGGCCGCCCTGGCGCGGCTGCGGGCGATCGCCGCCATCCCCGGCGGGGCGCCGCGGCTGGACCTGCTGCCGGGGGCGGAGGTGTTCGGGCTGATGTTGTCGGGGCTGGAAGCCGGACCGGCCCAGGCCGGCACGCTGGTATCGGCGCTGCCGCCGCCCCAGGCCGGGCGGTGCTTTCGCGCACTGGCCTGGCTTGTGAAGGTGGATGTGCTGCGGCTGGCGTGACCCCGGGTCACCCCCGCCGCCGGAACCGCTCCACCGCCGCCACCAGCGCCGTCCGCACCCCCGGCTCCAGCGCCGAATGCCCGGCATCCGGAATCACCGTCAGCCGCGCCGGCGCCCAGGCGGCGGCCAGGTCGAAGGCGCTGTCGCAGGGGCAGACCATGTCGTAGCGGCCCTGCACGATCTCGGCCGGGATGTGGGCGATGCGGTCCATGTTCCCCAGTAGCCCCTCGGGCGGCAGGAACAGGTCGTGGCGGAAATAATGCGCCTCGATCCGCGCCAGCCCCAGCGCGCTCCGGTCCTGCGCGAAACTCGCCACCGTCTCCGGGCTCGGCATCAGGGTGGAGCATGAGCCTTCATACAGGCTCCAGGCCCGCGCCGCCGGGCTGTGCACCAGCGGGTCCGGGTCGCAGAGCCGCTTGAGGTAGGCGGTCAGCAGGTCGCCGCGCTCCTCCGGCGCGACATGCTCGGCGAAGGCCGCCCAGGCATCGGGGAAGACGCGGCGCAGGCCGTAGAGGAACCACTCCACCTCCGCCGCCCGGCCGAGGAAGACGCCGCGCAGCACGCAGCCCGAGACACGATCGGGGTGCGCCTGGGCATAGGCGAGCGCCAGCGTGCTGCCCCAGGACCCGCCGAACAGCAGCCATTTCTCGATGCCGAGGAAGCGGCGCAGCGCCTCGATATCCGCCACCAGATGCGGGGTGGTATTCTCCCGCAGGTCGCCCAGCGGGCGGGACCGGCCGGCGCCGCGCTGGTCGAAGATCACCACGCGCCAATGATTCGGGTCGAAGAAGCGGCGATGGATCGCCCCGGCGCCGGCGCCCGGCCCGCCATGCAGGAACAGCGCCGGCTGGCCGCGGGGGTTGCCCACCTGTTCCCAATACATGACGTGCCCGGCCGATAGCGGCAGAAGGCCGGTCTCGAAGGGGGCGATATCGGGATAGAGGTCGCCGCGGGGCATGCCAGCCCTTTAAGGGGCGGGGCCACCCCGAGTCCAGACAGCTTGTTACGCAGCCTGATGCGGATTCCCACAAAGTGACCCTTCGCCCCGGGCCGGATCGTGCCTAGTTTGTGCAGATGGCCGAGACCCCCTCGGCCGGCTCCCGTTCCGCCACCGCCGGCGCCCTGCGCTGCGGGGTGTGTGGAACCGAGAGCCGGCACCCCGCTTTCCGCCCGGCACCGCCCGAACAGGCCCCGGACCTCGATCTTCGCCCAGGCGAGCCGGTGCGCTCCACCATGGCGCGCTGGCTGCAGCAATGCCCTGGCTGCGGCTATGCCGCGCCCGACATCACCCGCGCCCATCCGGCGGCGGCGGAGGCGGTGCGCGCCGCGCCCTTCCGCGCCCTGCTGGCGGAATCCGGCACGCCGCCCCTGGCGCGGCGCTTCCTGGCCTGGGCCCTGGTGCTGGAGGAGACGGGCGCGCTGCATGCCTCCGCCGAGGCCACGCTTCATGCCGCCTGGGTGGCGGATGATCTTGGCCGGCCGGAATTCGCCCGCGCCTGGCGGCTGGATGCCGTGGCGCTGTGGCGCAGCGGGCCGCAACTGGATTCCGAACAGACGGTGCGGGTGATCGATGCGCTGCGCCGGGCGGAGGCCTGGGGCGATGCCAGCGCGACCGCCGAGGCGCTGGCCCTGACCGATCCGCCGGAGGCAGTGGCGCAGGTGGTGGCACTGGAACGGCGGTTGATCCAGGCGCAGGATTCCGGGCGGCATACCGTGGCCTCCGCCCTGCCGCCGCCGTCCCGCCGCCCGCACGTAACGCATCAGCGGATCGAGAAGCGGGGCGAGGGGCTCTGGGTGCGGCTGCGCCGCTGGCTGGGCTGGGGCTGACAGCCCCTTCGCCAGCACCGGCGCACGCGCTTGGCACTTGCCGCATCCCGTCTGCGCGCATAAAGCTATAGTATAACATTCCAAGGATCGGCGTCACCATGCTCCGGCGCACCCTTCTTTCCCTGCCGGCCCTTCTGCTGGTGGCCCCGACGCGGGCGCAGGCCCAGGCGCAGGCCACCTCGCCGCTCGTCGTGGCCTCCTTCTCCATCCTCGGCGACATGGTGGCGGAGATCGCCGGTGATGCGGTGCAGTTGCGCACGCTCGCTGGCCCGAATGTGGACGCGCACAGCTTCGCGCCCCGGCCATCGGACGCGCAGGCGCTGCGCGGCGCGGCGCTGGTGGTCCGCAACGGGCTGGGCTTCGATAGCTGGATGGATCGCATGATCCGCGCCGCCGGCTATCGCGGCCCCGTCGCCACCGCGACCCAGGGCATCACCCCGCTGCAGATGGATGGGCACGGCCATGGCCACCGGCAGGGCGATGCGCGCCAGGTGCCGGATCCCCACGCCTGGCAGGATCTGCGCTTCGGCATCCAGTATGCGCGCAACATCGCCACCGCCCTTACCGCCGCCCTGCCCGCCCAGGCGGCGCCGATCGAAGGCCGCGCCGCCGCCTATATCGCGCGGCTGGAGGCGCTGGATGCCTGGGTCCGCGCCGAGATCGCCGCGGTGCCGGAAGCGCGCCGCAAGGTGGTGACCAGCCACGACGCCTTCGGCTATTTCGGCGCCGCCTATGGCATCACCTTCCTGGCGCCGCAGGGCGTCTCGACCGAGGCCGAGCCGAGCGCCGCCGAGGTCGCCCGGCTGATCCGCCAGATCCGCGCCGAATCCATCACCGCCGTCTTCATGGAGAACATGGGCAACCCCTCCACCCTGGAACGCCTGGCGCGGGAGGCGGGCGTCGCCGTGCAGGGCAGGCTCTACGCCGATGCCCTGTCCGAGGCCGCCGGCCCAGCCGCGAGCTATGAGGCGATGTTCCGCCACAATGTCGGCGTGCTGGTGCCGGCGATGCGCGGCCAGGCGAGCTGAGAAACCACCGGCCATGCACCTGGCCGACTTCCCCGCCACCGCGGCCGCCGCCCGCCTGCTGCAACCGGCACTCGCCGCCCGCGTGGTGCCGCGGGACGATCTCGGGCCGGTCCGGGTGGTGGCCGGGGCGGATGCCAGCACGCTGCGCTTCGACCCGACGCGCACGGTCCACGCCGCCATGGTCGCGCTGGATGCGGCAAGCCTCGCCCCGCTGGGGGAGTGCGGCGCCACGCATCGCGGCGGCCTGCCCTATGTGCCGGGCCTGCTCGGCTTCCGGGAAGTGCCGCCATTGGCAGATGCGTTCCGCGCCCTGCCCCGGCGGCCGGACCTGGTGCTGGTGGATGGGCACGGCCTGGCGCATCCGCGCGGCCTGGGCGTCGCCTGCCTGCTGGGTGTGACGCTGGATGTGCCGACCATCGGCGTGGCGAAATCCATCCTGGTCGGCACGGTGGAGGGCGACCTGCCCGATGTAGCGGGCGCGCAGGCGCCGCTGGTCTGGCAGGGGCGCATCATCGGCATGGCGTTGCGAACCCGGCGCGGCGCCAACCCGGTCTATGTCTCCCCTGGCCACCGCGTATCCCTGGCCACGGCGCTGGCCTGGGTGGTCGCACTCGGCCGCGGGCGGCGTCTGCCGGAGCCGACGCGGCTGGCGCATGCGGCGGCGACGCGGGTGCGGCTGGGCCACGACCCGGGCTGACGGATTGGCTTCAGGAAACCGGGCGCAGCGCCTGCCAGATTCGCTGCGGCGTCATCGGCAATTCCACATGCACGCCATCCAGCGCATCTGCCACCGCATTGGCAAGCGCCGCCGGGGCGCCATTGGTCGGCAGCTCCCCGACGCCCTTGATGCCGAGGCTGTTGTTGGGCGAGGGCACCGGCAGCACCGCATGCCGGAAGTCGGGCAGATCCGCCGCGCGGGGCATGGCGTAGTCCATCAGCGTCGCGGCCAGCATCTGGCCCTCCGCGTCGTACAGCGCATCCTCCGACAGCGCCTGGCCGATGCCGGCCGCCCAGCCGCCCTGCAACTGGCCCGCCAGCAGCACCGGGTTCACCACGGTGCCGGCATCGATGGCCGCCGCGAAACGGTCCAGCAGCACCTGCCCCGTTTCCGGGTCCAGCTCCACCTCGCAGATCGCGATGCCGGCGGGCCAGGTCTCCACCGTCTCGGCGAAATCCGCCTGGCCGTGCAGCCCGCCCTGGCGCGCGGCGACGGCGGCCAGCGTCACGCGGCGATCGGTGCCGGTGATCTCATAGGCGCCGTTGTGCCAGGCGACATCGATGGGCGCGGCCTCCAGCATCTCCGCCGCCAGGGGCAGGCCGCTTTCAATGGCGGCCTCGGCGGCGCGGGCCAAAGTGGTGCCGGAGATGATGGTGGAGGAGGACCCGCCGGTGCCGCCGCCGCGCGGAATGCGGTCGCTGTCGCCCTGGATGATCTCGATCTGCGTGGCCGGCACGCCGAAGGCGGCGGCGAGAAGCTGGGCATAGGCCGTCGCATGGCCCTGCCCCTGGCTCTGCGTGCCGGTGCGCGCGGTGATGGTGCCATCCGCCCGCACCTCCACCATCGAGGTCTCGTCGCCCCAGCCGCCGGAGCCGTGCAGGTGGCAGGCGACGCCGCGCCCACGCCGCAGCCCGCGCGCGGCGGAGGCTGCGCGCCGCGCCGCGAAGCCGGGCGCATCGCCCAGTTCCAGCACCGCATCCAGCAGCGCCGCCGGGTCGCCGCTGTCGTAGCGGTAGCCGAGCGCCGTGCGGTACGGGTAGGCATCGCGGGGCAGCAGGTTCAACCGGCGCAGCGCGACGGGATCGCGCCCGGACTCCCGCGCCGCCACATCCACCAGACGCTCCAGCAGCAGCAGCGCCTCCGGCTTGCCGGCGCCGCGCACTGCGTCCACCGGGGCGGTGTTGCTGAAGGCGCAGCGCAGCGCGATGTGCATGGCGGGAATGTCGTAAAGCCCGCCGATCACCTTCGCCATGCCGGCGGTCGGAATGGTGGGATTCACGGTGGAGACGAAGGCGCCGAAATTCGCCACACCCTCCACGCGCACCGCCAGGAAGCGGCCTTCGGCGTCCAAAGCGAGCGAGGCCTCCGCCACCAGGTCCCGCGCATGTGTGTCCGCCAGGTGATGCTCGCTGCGGTCCTGCACCCAGCGCACGTCGCGCTGCAATTCCCAGGCGGCGAAGCAGGCCAGCGCCTGTTCGGGATAGGGCGGGAGCTTGGGGCCGAAGCCGCCGCCGACATCCGGCGTCATCACCCGCAGCCTGTCGCGCGGCCACTTCAGGATGTGGTCGCACAGGATGCGATGCAGCAGGTGCACGCCCTGGGATGGCGTGGTCAGCGTGACCCGCCCGTCCCGCCACTGCGCCAGCGCCGCGCGGGTTTCCAGGTAGCCCGCCAGGATGCGCGGGGACCGGTAGGTCACGCGGGCGATCTGCGCCGCGCCTTCGAAGGCCACCGCCACCGCCGCCGCATCGCCCTTCTGCCACAGGCAGCAAAGGTTCCCCGGCGCCTCCGCATGCAGCAGCGGGGCGCCGGGGGCCAGCGCATCATCGCCGCGCACCACGGCGGGCAGCGGGTCGTAGTCCACCACCACCGCCTCCGCCCCATCGCGCGCCGCATGCGCCGTCTCCGCCACCACCATGGCGACGATCTCTCCCACATGGCGCACGCGATCCGCGGCGATGGGCAGGCGTGGCGGTTCGATATGGCGGGCGCCGGCGGTATCGCGGATTTCGGTCACCGCCGGGTTGTGGCCGAGGCCGGCCACCTCCGCCGCCGTGAACACCGCCACCACGCCCGGCAGCGCCCGCGCGGCGGCGGCATCCACGCCGAGGATGCGCGCATGCGCGTGTGGCGAGCGAAGAAACACGGCGTGCAGCGCGCCGGGTGCGGCGACATCCGTGGTGAAGCGCCCGCCGCCGGTCAGCAGGCGCGGGTCCTCCAGCCGGCGCAATGGTTGGCCGAGGCCGGGAAGAACGTCGAATGCCATGCGGGCAGCCTATGGCGCGGCTCCGGCGCCGGCAAGCAAGGCGGGTCAAGCGGTCGTGATGCCGAAGGCTTTGCTGCTGGCGGCGCGTCTCGCATCATGCCATCCGCTCCGCACGCTGGAACCGAGGAGCGTCACCGCTTGGCCGCCACCACGCCCCCCGCCCCCTCCGGAGACCAGCCGCACGCCGCGGCGCCCGATGCCGTGCTCGCCGCGCTGGAGTCCGATGCCGAGGGGCTGAAAACGGCGGAGGCCGCGGCGCGGCTGGCGCGGCATGGGCCGAACCGGCTGCCGGAAGCCCAGGGCCCCGGCCCGCTGCGGCGCTTCCTGCGGCATTTCAACGACGTGCTGATCTATGTGCTGCTCGGCGCCGCCGCGCTGTCCCTGGCGCTGGGGCACGTGCTGGATACCTTCGTCATCCTCGCCGTGGTGGTGGTGAACGCGGTGATCGGCTTCGTGCAGGAGGGCAAGGCAGCCCGCGCGATGGATGCGATCCGCGGCATGATCGACCCCAGCGCCATGGTGCTGCGCGACGGCCACCGGCTGCGCGTGCCGGCGGCGGAAATCGTGCCCGGTGACATCGTCCTGCTGGAAGCCGGGGACCGCGTGCCGGCCGATTTGCGCCTGTTGCGCGCCCGCAGCCTGCGGATCGAGGAAGCGGCGCTGACCGGCGAATCCGTACCGGTGGACAAGGGCGTGGACCCGGCGCCTGCCGACGCGCCACTGGCGGAACGCACCTCCATGGCCTGGTCCGGCACGCTGGTGGCCGCCGGCAGCGGCGCTGGCGTGGCGGTCACCACCGGCGCGGCGACGGAGCTTGGCCGCATCAGCACGATGCTGGGCGCGGTGGACCAGTTGCAGACGCCGCTGCTGCGGCAGATGGCGCGCTTCGCGCGGCAGGTCTCCGGCACCGTGATCGCCGTGGCGGCGCTGCTGTTCGGCTTCGCCACGCTGCTGCGCGGGCAACCGGCGACGGAGGCCTTCATGGCCGTGATCGGCATGGCCGTCTCCGCCATTCCGGAAGGCCTGCCGGCCATCATGACCATCACGCTCGCGATCGGCGTGCAGCGCATGGCCGCCCGCAGCGCCATCATCCGCCAGCTTCCGGCAGTCGAAACCTTGGGGGCAGTGGGCGTGATCTGCACCGACAAGACCGGCACGCTGACGCGCAACGAGATGGTGGCGACGACGCTGCTGCTGCCGGGCGGCGCGCTGGCCGTGACCGGCGTCGGCTACGAGCCGGGCGGCGACATCCTGCGCGACGATGCGCCGCAGTGCCACGATTCCGACCCAGCCTTGGCCGAGCTGCTGCGCGCGGCGCTGCTGTGCAACGACGCGGAACTGCGCCAGGTGGACGGCGCCTGGCGGGTGGAGGGGGACCCGATGGAGGGCGCCCTGGTGGTGCTGGTGCGCAAGGCGGGGCTTGACCCCGCGGCCGGGCGCGAAGCCCACCCACGGCGGGACGAAATCCCGTTCGACAGCCAGCATCGCTACATGGCGACGCTGCATCCGGACGCCGATGGTGGCGACATCATCCTGCTGAAGGGCGCGCCGGAGCGCATTCTGGAAATGTGCGCCGACGCACCGGATTTCGACCGCGCCGACTGGGCGGCACGTGCCGAGGTGCTGGCCGCGGAAGGCCAGCGCGTGCTGGGCTTCGCCGCACTCGCCGCCCCGGCTGGTGCCATGCAGCTTTCCGCCGAGACGCTGGCCGGCGGCCCGCGCCTGCTCGGCCTGATCGGTTTCATCGACCCGCCGCGGCCGGAGGCGATGGCGGCGGTGCGCGATGCGCGCGCGGCCGGCATCCGCGTGGTGATGATCACCGGCGACCACGCCGCCACGGCCCGCGAGATCGCCCGCCAGCTCGGCCTGGCCGAGGCGCCGGAGGTGCTGACGGGGGCGGAGCTGGAAAAGCTGGACGATGCCGCCCTGCGACGGGCCGTCGGCCATGTCACGGTCTTCGCCAGGACCACGCCGGAGCACAAGCTACGCCTGGTGATGGCGTTGCAGGCCGAGGGCCATACGGTGGCGATGACCGGGGATGGCGTGAACGACGCGCCGGCGCTGAAGCGTGCCGATGTCGGCGTCGCCATGGGCGGCAAGGGGACGGAGGCGGCGAAGCAGGCCGCCGACATGGTGCTGGCGGATGACAATTTCGCCTCCATCGTCGCCGCGGTGCGCGAGGGTCGCACGGTCTATGACAATATCCGCAAGGTCATCGGCTGGACGCTGCCGACCAATGGCGGACAGGCCTTCACCATCATCGCCGCGATCTTCGCCGGCATGGTACTGCCGATCACGCCGTTGCAGATCCTGTGGGTCAATCTGGTATCCAGCGTCGCGCTGGGCACCGTGCTGGCCTTCGAGCCGACCGAGCCGGGCACCATGGCCCGCCCACCACGCCCGCGTGGGGAGCAGATCCTGACAAGGCTGTTGATCTGGCAGATCGTCTTCACCTCCGTCCTGATGGCCTGTGGCGCCTTCGGCGTGTTCTTCTGGGCCGAAGGCCAGGCGCTGCCGATCGAGACGGCGCGGACCATGGTGGTGAACGCGATCATCGTGATGGGAATCGCCTATCTGTTCTGCGTCCGCTACGTGCACGGAACTTCGCTGACCTGGCGTGGCGTCTTCGGCACGAAGGCGGTGCTGGCGGGGCTTGCGATCATCGTGCTGGCGCAGCTGGCCTTCACCTATCTGCCCTGGATGCAGCAAGCCTTCCATACCACCGCCCTGGGCCTGACGGAATCGGCGCTGGTGCTGGCCACGGGCGTGGCGCTGCTGCTGGCGGTGGAGGCCGAGAAGTGGGTACGGCGGCGCTGGGGGTGAACGCGCCGGCGCCTACTCCTCCCGCTTCGCGGTCTCCGGCAAGGGCGGCACCTCGTCGCTGCCGTCGCGGCGGTCGCGGTACAGCGCGGCGCGGGTCAGCAGCATCAGCGTGACGGGCGTGGTGATCACGACGAAGACACTGATCAGGATCTCATGCAGCACGAAGCGGGTCTGCAGCACGGAGAAATACAGCATCGAGCCCAGCAGCACGCTGCCGATGCCGAGCGTGCTGACCACGGCGGGCGCATGCACGCGGTCATAGAAGCCACGCAGCCGCATCAATCCGATGGAGCCGATCAGCGCCAGGCCGGAGCCCAGCAGCAGCAGCAGCGCCACCGGCACGGCCGCCCAGAGCGGCAGGTCAGCGGCCACCATCATTCGATCACCTCGCCCCGCATCAGGAACTTGGCCAGCGCGGCGGTGGCGACGAAGCCGAGCAGGGTGATCAGCAGCGCGGCCTCGAAGTAATGGGTGCTGCCGGTGCGGATGCCGAAGACCAGCAGCAGCGTGGCGGAGATCACATACAGCGTATCCAGCGCCAGCACGCGGTCCTGCGCCCGCGGCCCGCGCAGCACGCGCCACAGCGGGCAGGCCATGGCCGCCGCCAGCATGATCTGCGCCGCCAGCACCGCCCAGCCCAGCAGGGTCGCGCTCATTCGAACAGGTTCATCAACTGACGCTCCCACTTGTCCTTGACGATGCGAACCCACTGCTCCTCGTCGATCATATCCAGCACATGCAGGAGCATGGTGCCGCGGGCGGCGTCGTAGTCCACCCAGACCGTGCCGGGGGTCGCTGTCAGGATGCAGGCCAGCGCCGCCAGGCCGTAGGGGTCGCGCATATCCAGCGGGACCACGACGAAGCCGGACCGCCCGTTGCGCGCGCCTGGCAGGCGCAGAATGATGCGCGCCACCGCGTTGTTGGAGCGCAGCACCTCCACCGCCACGTCGCGCAGCAGCGCGGCCAGGGCCAGCAGCCGCCCTGGCGCGAATCGCATCGCCAGGGTGCGTGCGCCGGAACGCGGCAGCCGCAGCGCCACCAGAACGAGGCCGCCGGCCACCGCCAGCACGGCGCCGAGCACAAAAGCGGCCGGGGAGGCGCTTTCCTGCAGCAGCAGCCACAGCAGCAGCAGCGAAGCGGCCAGCAGCGGATAGGGCAGCAGGCGCCTCATGGCGAAACCTCCGGCAGCACGGCCCGCGCGCCCAACACGGCGCGCAGGTAGCCGCCCGGCGCGTGCAGCTGGTCCGCCGTCGCCTGCATATAGGCCAGCGCCGGCCCGCCCCCCACCGTCAGCGCCCCGCTCAGCGCCAGCAGCAGCAGCACGGGCGCCAATTCCACCACCCGCACGCGCGGCACCCGGCTGGCCTGCCCCACCCAGAACACCGCGATACCCGCCCGCACCATCGCGATCAGAGTCGCCAGGCCAGACAGGATCAGGGCCGCCATCAGCAGCCAGGTGGTGGTGGGGACCGGGGCCGGCGCGGTGCCGAGCAGCGGCGACAGGATGGCGAACTTCGCCAGGAAGCCGGACAGCGGCGGCAGCCCCGCCAGCAGCAGCGCGCACACCATGAAACTAAGGCCCAGTATGGCCAGGATGCCGGGGATGGCGACACCGGCCTCCTCCGTCGCCTCAGCCTCCTCCTCCTCCTCGCCGGGGCCGAGCGCCTCGCGCGTCACGGCCAGCACATCGGCGCCAACCTCCCGCGCCCGCTCGGCCAGTTCGATCAGCAAGAACAGCGCGCCGATCGCGAGCACCGAACCGGCCAGATAGTACAGGGCACCGCCCGTCACCGCCGCCTGGCCGGTGCCGATGGCGGCGAGCAGTGTGCCGGAGGAGACCAGCACGCTGGCGCCCGCCAGCCGCGGCAGATCCTGCGTCGCCAGCACGGCGATGGCGCCGAAGCCGATGGTCAGCAGCCCGCCCACCAGCAGCCAATCCGCGCCGAAGCCGGCCGAAGCCCCGGCCTCCGGCCCGAACAGCAGCAGCCAGACGCGCAGGATGGCATAGATGCCGACCTTGCTGAGGATGGACAGGATCGCCGCCGCCGGCGCCGCCGCCGCGGCATAGGTGCCGGTCAGCCAGAAGCCGAGTGGCCACATCGCCGCCTTGATCAGGAAGGCGACCCCCATCACCGCCAGCCCCGCCTCCACCAACCCGCGATCCTCCACCGCCACCAGCGGGATTCGCGCGGCCAGATCGGCCATGTTGAGGGTGCCGACGATGCCGTAGACGACGGAGACACCAACCAGGAACAGCAGCGATGCGACCAGGTTGATGGTCAGGTAGTGCAGCCCCGCCCGCACCCGCGCGACGCCGGAGCCATGCAGCGCCATGCCGTAGGAGGCGGCAAGCATCACCTCGAAGAAGACGAACAGGTTGAACAGGTCGCCGGTCAGGAAGGCGCCGTTCAGTCCCATCAGCTGGAACTGGAACAGCGGGTGGAAATACACCCCGGCGCGCTGCCACTTCGCCAGCGAAAACAGGAAGGCGGCCAGCCCCAGGCAGGCCGTCAGCACCAGCATCAGCGCCGAAAGCCGGTCCGCCACCAGCACGATGCCGAACAGGGTGGGCCAGTCGCCCAGACGGTAGATGCGAACCTCCGGCACCTGCGCCTGCATCAGCAACGCGATGGCCAGCGCCAGGATCAGCGACAGGGAAACGGCGCCGATCGCCACCACCAATCCGCGCCGGCGGTCCCCGGCCAAAATCATCGCCGCCCCGGCCAGCATCGGCACGACGATGGGCGCGATGACCAGATGGTCCATCCAGCCAATCACCGGTCACGCTCCCGGCCATCGACATGGTCCGTGCCGGTCAGGCCGCGGGACGCCAGCAGCACCACCAGCAGCAGCGCCGTGGTGGCGAAGCTGATGACGATGGCGGTCAGCGTCAGCGCCTGCGGCAGCGGGTCCGCGTAGGTGGCCAGCGTGCCGGCCTCGCCGCGTTCCAGGATGGCGGCGGCGCCGGTGCGCAGCCCGCCGGTGGAGAAGATGAACAGGTTCACCGCATAGGACAGCAGGCAAAGCCCGATGATGACCTGGAAGGTGCGCGGCCGCAGCAGCAGCCACACGCCGGAGCCGGTCAGTACGCCGATGCCCAGAGACAGGATCAGTTCCATCAATCCTCTCCCGCCACGGCCGCCACCGGCGCCGGGTCCCGCCGCACCATGGCGGGCGGCTTCCCACGCGTGGGCACCGCGCGATGCGCGCGCACGGATTGGTGCGCCAGCGCCACCAGCATCAGCAGCGTCGCCCCCACCACCAGCATGAACACGCCGATATCGAAGATCAGCGCGCTGGCGGTCGGCACCTGGCCGATCAGCGGCAGATCGGCATAGGCGAAGTACGAAGTCATGAAGGGCCGCCCGAACAGCCAGGCGCCCAGCCCCGTCCCCGCCGCGACCAGCAGGCCGCCGCCCATCCACAGCGGCGGCCGCAGCCGCAGCCGGTCCTCGGTCCAATCCGTGCCGCCGATCATGTATTGCAGGATGATGGCGATCGCCACGACCATGCCGGCGGAGAAGCCGCCGCCAGCCAGATCATGCCCGCGCAGCAGCAGGAAGACTGCGACCACCAGCATCACCGGGAACAGCAGCCGCGTCAGGGTGAAGGGCAGCAACAGCCAGTCCGATCCGGGCCGGGCCTCGCCGCTGCCGGTCATCACGGCACCCGCGGCGCCATCCCCCTGGTCGCGCTGCTGTTCCGGCACCTCCACGCTGTCCGCCGCCGGGCGGAAGCGGCGCAGCAGGGCAAAGGTGGTCAGCGCGACGGCGGCGACGACGAAGATCTCGCCCAGCGTGTCGAAGCCGCGGAAATCCACCAGGATGACGTTCACCGCATTGGTGCCGCCACCTTCCGAATAGGCGCGCGCCAGGAAGTCCAGCGCCAGCAGATCGGGTGGCGTGCGGACCATCACGGCATAGGACAGCGCCGCCAGCCCGCCGCCGGCCCCCACCGCAAGGGCCAGGTCGCGGATGCGGCGCCCGAGGGTTATCACCTCCGTCCCGCCTTCCGTCCCTCTGGCATCCGGCAGGCGCTTCGGCAGCCAGCGCAGGCCGAGCAGCAGCAGCACCGTGGTCACCACCTCCACCGTCAACTGCGTCAGCGCGAGGTCGGGGGCGGAGAACCAGACGAAGGTGATGCAGACCACCAGCCCGGCACCACCGAGCAGGATCAGCGCCGCCAGCCGATGGAACTTCGCCAGCCACGCGGCGCCGATGGCGCACGCCGCACCCACCACCCAGACCAGCGCCAGCACCGGGTCCACCGGGCTCGCCGCCAGATTGCCCGGCCCGATGCCGCCCGCCCAGATCGCCGCCACGCCGGCGATGATGCCGCCGCCGACAATCAGCCGAAGCTGCGGCTGCAGCCGCCTGGTGCCAACGATCAGCTCCAGCCGCCGTGCCAGGCGCCAGGACAGGAACACCATCACCCGGTCGAAGATCCGCCGTGCCTCGAGCCCGCGGAACAGCGGCGGCCAATCCAGGCCCCGCCGCAGGCGGGTGGCCAGCAGCATGTAAAGTGCGACGCCCAGCGCCAGCGCCACCACGCTCATCAGCAGCGGCAGGTTGAAGCCGTGCCAGACGGACAGGCTGTAATAGGGCACGTTTTCGCCCAGCACGGATTGCACGGCCACCGCCAGGAACGGCCCGACGGTCGCCGCCGGCAGCACGCCCACCACGAGGCAGATCAGCACCAGGATCTCGACCGGGAAGCGCATCCAGGTTTCCGGTTCATGCGGCTTGCGGGGAAGATCCACCGGGTCCGGGCCGAAGAAGGCGCCATGGATGAAGCGCAGCGAATAGGCGACCGCAAAGGCGCTCGCCAGCATCGCGGCGAAGGGCAGGATGTTGGCCAGGCCGTGCATCTGCGTCTCCGCCGTCAGCGCCTCGGCGAAGAACATCTCCTTGGACAGAAAGCCGTTCAGCAGCGGCACGCCGGCCATCGCCGCGGCGGCAACCAGCGCCAGGCGCGCGGTGAAGGGCATGGATCGGTTGAGGCCGGACAGGCGCCGGATGTCCCGCGTGCCCGTCTCATGGTCGATGATGCCGGCCGCCATGAACAGGGACGCCTTGAAAGCCGCGTGGTTCATGATGTGGAACACGGCGGCGACCAGCGCCAATTCGCTGTTCAGCCCCAGCAGCAGCGTGATCAGCCCGAGATGGCTGATGGTTGAATAGGCCAGCAGGCCCTTCAGGTCGTTCTGGAAGATGGCGATGTAGGCGGCCATCAGCATCGTGATCAGCCCGGCGCCGCCGACCAGCAGGAACCATTCCTCGGTCCCCGACAGCACCGGCCACAGCCGCGCCATCAGGAAGACGCCGGCCTTCACCAGCGTGGCCGAATGCAGGTAGGCGGAAACCGGCGTCGGCGCCGCCATGGCGTGCGGCAGCCAGAAATGGAACGGGAATTGCGCGCTTTTCGTCAGCGCGCCCGACAGCACCAGCACCAGCGCGACCAGGTACAGCGGGTGTTCGCGGATCAGATCGCCGGAGGCCAGCACCACGTCCAGATCATAGCTGCCGACGATATGGCCCAGCACCAGCACGCCGGCGAACAGCGCGAGGCCGCCCGTGGCGGTGATGGTCAGCGCCATGCGCGCCCCGTCCCGCGCCGCGGCGCTATGGTGCCAATACCCGATCAGCAGGAAGGAAAAGAGGCTCGTCAGCTCCCAGAAGAAGGCGAGCTGAATCAAATTGCCCGAAATCACCACCCCGGTCATCGCCCCCATGAAGGCGAGCAGGAAGGAGAAGAAGCGCGGCACCGGGTCTTCGGCGGACATGTAGTAGCGCGCATACAGCACCACCAGCGCGCCGATGCCGCTGATCAGCCCCGTGAACAGCCAGGCGAGACCATCGATCCGCAGCACCATGTTCAGGCCGAGCGTCGGCATCCAGGCGAATTCCGCCCGCAGCACGCCGCCCGCCGAGACTGTGGGATAGGCCGCCCAGACCAGCGCCAGGCAGACCAGCGAAACACCACCCGCCAGCCCCGCCGCCAGATTGCGGGAGGTGGAGGGCAGCAGGCCCGCGACGAGGGCGGCGGCGAAGGGCAGGCCGACCAGGCTGACCAGCAGCAGGACGTCAGGCATCGAGGCGCCTCACCGGTCGTCCTCGGGATCGTTTTCGGCGGAGCCGTAGCGTGCCAGCACCGCCACCACCTCCTCCGCCGAGGTCGCGGCCCGCAGCCGACGCAGCGCGGCGGGGGCGCGCAGCGGCCGGCAGGTGGCGGCCAAGGTGGGCAGGAAGCCCTCCGGCGCCGCTTCGGGCCACAGCACCAGGATCACCAGGTCAACCGGTTCCTCGTCCCGCGCCTCATAGTCGATCGGCTTGGCCAGGCGGGCGAACAGCATCAGCGGGGGGTAATCCCCCGCCATCCGCGCATGCGGCAGCGCCACGCCGCGGCCGAGGGCGGTGGAGCCCAGCGCCTCCCGCGCCTGCAGCGCGGCCAATATGTCCTCCCGCGCGCGGCCGCTGCGCCGGGCGGCCTCGGCGGACAGCGCCTCCAGCACCCGGCGCTTGCTGCCGCCGTCCAGATCGAGCAGCACGTCGGCGGCCGAGATCTGCTGCGTGGTCACCATCCTGTCCCGGCTCCTGTCCTGCGCCATCGCCGCCTTGCCATGCCGCACCCGGCACCGGTCGCGCAAGCCGCCACGTCGCGCAAGCCTCCGCGACCGCAAGGTCGGGGCGCCCGATCCTCGGCCCAGGGGTCTACCCGCAGGCGAAGGGGCGCCGCGCCCTCACCCTCCGCCGGCCAGCCGCGCCAGGTCCGGAATCGGCCGGGCGAGGTCTGGCAGCTCGGCGAAATGCGCCTCCAGCGCCTGCGCCGCATCCAGGGTGAAGCCGTCCGCCCCGCGCGGGCCGACCACCTGCAGGCCGAAGGGCATACCGTATTCATCCCGGCCGCAGGGGATGCAGATGGCGGGGTGGCCGGTCATGGAGATGCCGTAGGTGATGCCGGAGGTGGCGAAGTAGCCCTCCAGCGGCATGCCCTCCATTTCCGTTGGGTAGGGGAGCTGCTTGGGGAAAGGCGTCAGCGCCTGGCAGGGCAGCAGCAGCAGGTCGTGGCGGGTGAAGAAGTCCTGGAAGGCACGGTAGATGCGGGTCTGTTCGGTGTGTGCATCCGCCAGGTCGGACAGGCTGTAGCGCAGCCCTTCCTCGTAATTGCTGCGCGTATTGCCGCCCAGGAGCTTCGGGTCGCGCTCATAGTATTTGCGGAAGCCGGCGAGGAAGTTGGTGCAGCGGATGACGCGATAGGCACGGTCCAGCCCTGCCATGTCCGGGTTCTCCGCCTCGCAGGCGCCGAAGGCGCCCGCAACTGCCGCCATGCGGGCCTGGAACACCCGGCGAATGCTGGGCGCGATCGGGGCGAAACCGAGATCGACGGAGATCGCCACCCGCAGGGACGACAGATCCAGCGGCCGCCGCAGCGTCAGCCCCGCCAGCGCCTCGGGCTGCGGATTGGCCATTGGGTCGCGGCTGTCATTGCTGACCATGGCGCCGAGCAGCAGCGCCGTATCCGCCACGTTGCGCCCCATCGGCCCCTGCACGGACAGCACGGACCAGCCCTGCCGCCGGCGTTCGGAAGCGACCAGCCCCGGCGTCGGCCGGAACCCCACCACGCCGGACCACGCCGCCGGCTTCCGAAGCGACCCGCCGGTGTCGGAGCCGGTGCAGAGCGGCAGCATCGAGGTCGCCAACGCCACGCCGGACCCGCCGGAGGACCCGGCGCAGGATAGTGCCGGGTCGAAGGCATTGCCGGTGGCACCGTACACATCGTTGATGGTCGTGCCGCCGGTGCCGAATTCCGGCGTGTTGGTCTTGGCCAGGATGATGCCGCCAGCCTGGCGCAGCGCCGCCACCATGCGTTCGTCGCGGTCCGGCACATGGTCGCGGAACATCGGCGATCCATAGGTGGTGCGAAGGCCCGCCGTGTCGTTCAGGTCCTTGATGCCGATCGGCAGCCCGTGCAGCGCGCCGAGCTTGTCGCCGCGCATCACCTGCGCCTCCGCCTCCCGCGCCGCGCGCATCCCGCCTTCGATATCCAGCGCGACGACGGCATTCACCGCCGGGTTCACCGCCTCGATCCGGCGCAGGCAATCCTGCAGCAACTCCACCGGGGAGATGCGGCGCGTGCCGATCAGCCGGCGGAGCTCCACCGCCGGCAGGTCGCAGAGCGAGGCGCTCATGGTGCGCGCCGCGTCGCCGTGGCCAGCGTGCTCTGGTTGGCCTGCGGCGTGTAGACGAGATCGGGCGTCGTCGCCCAGGTGGAGACCCAGAAGACCAACGGCAGGATCGCGCGGCTGTCCATCACCTTCACCATCGTCTCCTGCAGGATGGCGCGGCGGCGGTCCTCATCCACCGTCACCAGCGCCTGGCGGATCGCCGCATCCACCTGCGGGTCCGAATAGCGGCCGCGGTTCGATCCGCCATAGGCACCGCCACGGGTATGCACGATGCCTACGAAGGTGCCCGCCGCCTCCCCGGTGCCGGCGCCCCAGCTATGCAGCATGTGCGACAGCTCGTTGCGCGCGGTGCGGCCGGAATAGACGGTATGCGGCATCGCCTCCACCGCCACACGGATGCCGATGCGGCCCCACATCTGCGCCACCGCCTGCACGGTGCGGGTGGCATTCACGATGCGGTCGTTGCTGGTGTGCAGGACGATGCGGAAGCCCTCCGGATAGCCGGCTTCCGCCAGAAGGCGGCGGGCGCGGGCGGGGTCCGGTGTCTCCGGCTGGATGGCCGGGTTGAAGCCGAAGAAGCCTTCGGGCACGAGCTGGTTGGCGCGCACCGCCTCCCCCTCATTCACCCGGTCCACGATGATGTCGCGATCGATGGCGAGCGACAGCGCCTGGCGCACGCGCAGATCCTGCATCGGGTTGCGCGGCAGCGGGTTGCCGGCATTGTCGCTGGCATTGCCGGGGATCGGCACGGCGTTGTGCACATCAACGGACAGGAAGGTCATGCGGTTGGTGGCACCCGACCACAGCCGGATGTTGGATTGCCGCCGCAGCCTTTCCATGTCGGTGCTCGGCACTTCGTTGATCATGTCGACATCGCCGGCCAGCATGGCGGCGACGCGGGCCGGGCCGAGCGTGATGATGCGGAAGGTGACGCGGTCCCACGGCTCCGCGCCGCCCCAGTAATTCGGGTTGCGCTCATAGATCATGCGGTCGCTCGGGCGGTGTTCCACAAGACGGTAGGGGCCGGTGCCGATTGCAGCGCGCACCGCCTGGTAATCCGCCGTGGTCGCCGTCTCACCATGCTTGCGGGAGATGATGGCGACGGAGCTGAGATCGATCGCCAGCAGCGGCGAAGGTCCATCCGTGTGCAGGCGGATGGTGTGCGGATCGACGATGGTCCAGCTCTTGATCTGCTTGGTGAAGGTGCCGAAGGAACTCGGGCTGCCCGGCACACGCGGCGCACGTTCCAGGGAGAAGGCGACATCATCGGCGGTGAAGGGCGAGCCATCATGGAAGGTGACGCCGCGCCGCAGCTTGAACTCCCAGGTCGTGTCATCGACCAGCCGCCAGCTCTCGGCGAGTCCGGGCGTGATCTGCTGGTTGGCGTCCTGATGCGTCAGCGCATCGAAGACGTGGCGGGCCTGGGAGTTGTTGACGCCGTTGTTGTGGAAATGCGGATCGAGCGAGGTGGGCGGCGCGGCCAGGCCGATGCGGAGTTCGGCAGCGTGCAGCGGCGTGGCGGCCAGCAGCACCGCAAGGCCGCAGGCTGCAAGGCGGGTGGGGATGGCCATCGCAATCTCTCCTTTACGTTGCGCCAGCCGGGCTGGCCGTTGGTGGTTCAGTCGAGCAGGCCGAAGAGGGTGGTGTTGAAGGCCTCCGCCGCCTCGTAGCTCACCCAATGCCCGGCGCCGGGAATCGTGTGAAAGGGGATGTGCGGGTCCGCCGCGCGCAGCACGTCGCGCCGCGCCGCGATGGCGCCGCGACCGATATTGTCCTGTTCGCCCCAGATCGCGGCGAGCCGGCCGCGCAGGGGCGGCAGGCTGCGGGCCAAGATGTCCGTGCGGCTGATCTCCGGGCTGCGGACGCGGCCTGACTCCGCATTGCCTTCCTGCAGATGCAGCGCCAGCGGGTCGATGCGCGCGGCATCGGCGAACATCAGCACCTCCAGCGTCTGCTGGTGCACGGCGAGCCGCGCGGCGCGGTCCGGCTGGCGGCGCCAGGACCCCATGGGCGCCATCGGCGCGCGCGGCAGGCCAAGGCCGTTGGAGCCGACGATGACGAAGCGCCGCAGCCGGTCGCCCAACTGCACCGCCACCGGCCCGCCGAGCACGCCGCCGAAGGAGAAACCCACCAGGTCCAGCGTCCCGTCCCCCGGCAACAGGCGGTGCAGCCCGTCCACCACGATGGCGGCCATCGCCTGCGGATCCTCCGGCGCCGGCGGCATGGCCGATTCACCGAGGCCCGGCAGATCCACCGCCAGCACCTGACGGTTGCGCGACAGCGGCAGCACGTTGCGGATCCAGTGGCTCCAGCCGCCATAGCCGCCATGCAGCAGCACGAGGGGCGGACCTTCGCCCCAGATGCGCCAGACCAGGCTGCCATCCCCGCAGGGCGTCTCCACGCGCCGCGCCAGGCCAGCGACATGTGCCTCGATCGCCGCGGGTGTCGCGCCGAGTGCGGCCATGTCCGGCGGGATCGGCATCAGCGTCCCTGGAACACGGGGGTGCGCTTTTCCATGAAGGCGCGGCGGCCCTCGGTATAGTCGGCGCTGTTGAAGCAGGTCTCGACATGGCCGCGCATCATCGCCGCATCCTGCGCGCTTTCCGGCTTCATCAGCTCGTTCACGATGGCCTTGGAGGCGCGTACCGACAGCGGCGCCTTCTGCGCCACCGCCTCGGCATAGGCGCGCACCTCCGCCTCCAGCGCATCCGGCGCGCAGATGCGGTTGATCAGGCCGAGGCGCAGCGCCTCCTCCGCCTCCAGCCGGCGAGCGGAGAACAATATGTCCTTCGCCGCCGCCGGCCCCACCAGCCCGACCAGCCTCCGCAGGCTGTCATGTGCATAGGCGATGCCGAGATTGGCGGCAGGGATGCCGAACTTCGAATCCGAGGCTGCGAAGCGAACATCCGCCGCCATGGCGATGCCCAGCCCGCCGCCCATGCAGAAGCCGCGGATTAGCGCGAGCAGTGGCTTGTCGAGCGCGTTCAACGCCGCGCGGGCGCCATCCGAGACCGCGGAATAGGCCGCCGCGGCTTCCGCATCGCTGCGGTTCTTCTCGAACTGGGAGATATCGGCGCCGGAGACGAAGGCCTTGTCGCCATCACCCTGCATCACCACCACGCGGATCGCGGGGTCCGCCTGGAAGTCGGCGAGAATTTCCGCCAATGCGCTCCACATCTCCAGCGACATGGCATTGCGCTTGGTGGGGTTGCTGAAAGTCATCCAGCCGATTCCGCCGGTCTTCTCCGACAGCATGCGTCCCGTCATGTCCCGCGCTCCCTCAGATCACGTTCTGCGTGCGCAGCGCGGCAATGGCCGCGGCGTCGTAACCCAGCTCCGCCAGAAGCGCGTCACTGTGCTCGCCGAGTTCCGGCGTCGGCATCCGCAGCGTCGCCGGCTGCGGCGCGGCGGAGAGGTTGATCGGCTGCCCCACCACACCCAGCGTGCCGAGGCTCGCATGTTCCACCTGCTTGGCGATGCCGAGGTGCTGGACCTGCGGATCGCCGAAAGTCTGGTCGATGCTGTAGATCGGCCCGCTCGGCACGCCCGCCTTGGTGAGCAGCGCGACAAGCTCCGCACTCGACATCTTCGCGGTGATCTCCGCGATGGCCTGGTTCAGCGCCACGCGGTTCTTGCGGCGCTTGCCCGTATCGCTGAAATCCGCGTGCGTGATCAGGTCCGGCCGACCCAGCGCCTCGCATAGCCGGCGGTACAGGCGGTCCCCGGCGGCGGCGATGTTCACCGTGCCATCGGTGGTGGGGAAGACGCCGGTGGGTGTGCTGGTCGGGTGGTCGTTGCCGGCCTGGGCGGGCACTTCCTTGTCCATCAGCCAGCGGCTGCCCTGGAAATCCAGCATCGCGATCTGCGCTTCCAGCAGCGAGGTATGCACCCACTGCCCGACGCCGGTATGCTCGCGGTCCAGCAGCGCCATCAGCACGCCCTGCGCCAGGAAATGGCCGGAGGTGAGGTCCGCGATCGGAATGCCGACGCGCACCGGCCCCTGCCCCGGCAGCCCGGTGATGGACATCAGCCCGCCCATCCCCTGCGCGATCTGGTCCACACCCGGCCGCGTCGCATATGGACCATCCTGTCCGAAGCCTGCGATCGAGCCATAGACGATGCGCGGATTGACCTTGCGGCAGGCCTCGTAATCCACGCCGAGCCGGGTCTTCACGTCAGACCGGTAATTCTCCAGCACCACATCGGCGGTCTCGACCAGCTTGAAGAAAATCGCCTTGCCTTCGGCCTGCTTCAGGTTGAGCGTCAGGCTGCGCTTGTTGCGGTGCAGGTTCTGGAAGTCCGAGCCATGCCGCTTGCCGATCAGCCCGCCCCCCGGTTCGTCATCCAGCGCCGCCGGCGGCTCGATCTTGATGACGTCGGCGCCCCAGTCGGCAAGCTGGCGGGCGCAGGTCGGGCCGGCGCGATGCGCGGTGAGATCGAGCACCCGGAAACGGGACAGTGGCAGGCGCGGTTCGGGCATATGGAACTCCAGCGGCGGGGCTTGGCTTGCCGGCAGGGCCGGGTTTTGCCATCCAATGTGCATCCCAGCCGATTTGGCCGCAGGGAACAACCGTTAAGCTGCCACCGCGCTGCGTCGGCGCGATGTGAGCCTGGGAGCGATGGCGATGCATGAGGGAATGCTGGCCGGCAAAGTCGCGCTGGTGACCGGCGCGGCGCGGCGCAACGGGCGCGCCACGGCGCTGGCGCTCGCCGGCGCCGGGGCCGCCGTGGTGGTCAACACCCGCACCAACATGGCGGAGGTCGAGGCGGTGGCAGCCGAAATCCGCGCCCGCGGCGGCCGCGCCCTGGCCGTGCAGGCGGATGTGACGGCGGAGGCCGAGGTCGCGGCGATGGTGGCCGCCGCGGTTGCCGAATTCGGCCGTCTCGACATTCTGGTGAACAACGCCGCCGACCGCGCCCTCGCCCCGTTCCAGGAGATGGAGCTGGCGGAGTGGCGGCGCGTGGTTTCCATCATCCTCGATGGCGCCTTCCTCTGCGCCCGCGCCGCGCTGCCGCACATGATCGCGGCAGGCGCTGGGCGGATCATCAATATGGGCGGCGTCACCGGCCATATCGGCGCGTATCAGCGCGCGCATGTCAGCACCGCCAAGGCCGGGCTGGTCGGGCTGACCAAGGCGCTGGCGGTGGAATTCGGCGCGCAGGGCATCACCGTGAACTGCGTGGTCCCGGGCAAGATCGGCGGCCCGCGCAGCGCGACGGCGGGCGAAGCCCCCTCGCCCGCCGGCGGCGCGCGGGTGCTGACCGGTGGCGAGGGGCAGGTGGAGGAGGTGGCGGCGATGATCCTGCATCTGTGCCTGCCGGCCAGCCGCTTCATCACCGGCCAATCCCTGCACATCAGCGGCGGCGCCTACCTGCCTTGATGGTGGAACCGCTCCGGCCGATACGGCTCGGGCGGCAGGAAGGGCGCCTCGCCGGTCATCATCTCCGCCAGCAGCCGCCCGGTGGTCGGCCCCAGCGTCAGCCCCTGATGTGCGTGGCCAAAGGCGCACCAGGCGCCGGGCTGGCCGGGCAGTGGGCCTATCACCGGCAGCATGTCCGGCGTGCAGGGTCGCACGCCCATCCAGGGCTTGTCGTCGACTCGTTCGCCCAGCGGCAAAAGGCCCTGCGCCAGCGGTTCCGCCCGCGCCAATTGCACCGGCGTTTCCGGCGCATCGGCCTTGGCGAATTCGGCGCCGGTGGTCAGCCGCACGCCGGCGCGCATCGGCGCCAGCAGGAAGCCGCTCTGCGTATCGAGGACGGGCCGGTTCAGCACCGCATTGCCGCGCAGCCTGTAGTGCATGTGGTAGCCGCGCTTGCCAAACAGCGGCGGCGTGTAGCCGAAGCGCTGCGTCAGCGCCCCAGCCCCGGCGCCGAGCGCGATCACCACCTCCGCCGCCTCCACCGGCCCCTGCGGCGTGGCGACGCGCCAGCCGGCGCCGTGGCGCTCCAGTGTGGCCGCATCGCCGCGCGCGAAGGTGCCGCCGGCCGCGGTGAACAGCCCCGCATAGGCCAGTGTCAGCGCCTGCGGGTCGCTGACCGAAAGCGGGTCCGTCCAGTGGATCGCGCCCTCGCGCGCCGCCAGCAGATGCGGCTCCGCCGCCGCCAGCGCCGCGCTGTCCAAGGTGGCGAAGTTCACGCCGTAGTCGCGCCGCGCCCGATCCGCCTCCGCCAGCGCCGCCGCCATGCTCTCGGGCGTGGCGTAAAGGCGCATCCAGCCGATCGGCCGCAGCAGCGCCATCGCCGCCGTGTCGCGCGCCAGCGCCAGATGCTCATCGAGGCAGGTGGCGATCAGCGCCGCATGAGCTGCGGCGGCCTGCGCGTAGCGATCCGGCGCCGAGTTCCACCAGTAGCGCAGCAGCGGCGCGGCCAGGCCCGGCAGCGCCGCCGGGTGGTACACCGCATCCACGGACCGGTTGCGCGCAATCCGCAAAATCTCGGACAGCTTGCGCGGGAAGGGATGCGGGAACACCGCCTCCCGCTGAATCAGCCCGCCATTGCCAAAGCTGGCGCCCTCGCCTGGCTCCTGGCGATCCACCAGCACCACGTCACGCCCGCGCCGTTGCAGGTGCAGCGCGACCGAGACGCCCACCATGCCAGCCCCCAGCACCAGCACCGATCCCGCCATCCGACCCCATCCACGAAACGTCACGCCACCAGACTGCTTTGAAACGATGCGATCCGGTAGCCCCGCCTTGCGCCGTATCGGAAGCGCCGCCATGCTGGCCCAAGCGCCAGAACAAACCAACGGCCGACCGCCCGCCGCTTGTGGAGGTTGCATGCTCCGTTCCGCCGCCCGCCGCGCCTTCGCCGAGGATTGCTTCGCACCGTGACCGAGCGTCGCATGCATCTGGTCGCCTATCTCAAGACGGGCCCGACCGCGAATCACCCCGGCGGCTGGCGCCACCCCGAGGCGGCGCTGCACGACATCTTCACGCCCGAGCGCTACGAGCACATCGCCCGCGTGCTGGAGGAAGCCTGTTTCGACGCCTGCTTCTTCGCCGACCTGCTCGGCCTGCCGGACATCCATGGCGGGAATTTCGACGCCTATCTCCGCAAGGGCGGGCAGATCAGCTACCTCGACCCGATGACGGTGTTGCCGGTGATGGGGCGTGTCACGCGGCATCTCGGCCTCGGCGCCACGCTGTCCACCACCTTCCTGCACCCCTACCACCTGGCGCGCAGCCTGGCCTCGCTGGACATGCTGACCGGTGGGCGCGCGGCGTGGAACATCGTCACCTCCGCCACCGATCTCGAAGCCCGCAACCTTGGCATGGACGGCATTCCGGCGAAGGAGGATCGCTACGACCGCGCGGATGAGGTGCTGGAAGCCTGCACCGCGCTGTGGGGGTGCTGGGATCCGGATGCCTTCGTCATGGACCAGGCGGCCGGCATCTTCATCGACCCGTCCAAGGTGCGCTACGCGAACTACGAGGGCCGCACGGTCCGCACGCGCGGCCCGCTCAGCATTCCGCGCACGCCGCAGGGCCGGCCGGTGTTCCTGCAAGCCGGCGCCTCCGACCGCGGGCGGGATTTCGCGGCGCGCTGGGCGGAGGCCGTGTTCTGCACGCCGCACAGCAAGGCGGACGCCATCGCCTTTCGCAGCGACATTCACGCCCGCATGCAGGCGCATGACCGCCCGCCCGATGCCTGCCGGGTGCTGCCCGGCTGCGCCGTCGTGCTCGGCGAGACGCCCTCCATCGCGCGCGAAAAGGCCGCCTACCTGCAATCGCTGATCGAGCCGGAGGCGCAGACCATGCTGCACTCCGCCCTGCTCGGCGCCGATCTGTCGCGGCACCAGACGGCGGAGGCGGTGGCGGCGGCGCAGGGCAACCAGGGCATCACCGGTTCGCAGGACCGCGTTCTGCAACTGATGAAAAAGGAAAACATCAGCTTCGCCGAAGCCGCCGCCCGCCCGCGCAACCTGCTGGTCGGCACGGCGCAGAGCATCGCCGATGAGATGGAGGATTGGTTCACCTCCGGCGCCTGCGATGGCTTCGTCGTCTTCCCCACGGTCTTCCCCCGCATGTTCGAGGATTTCGGCCGACTGGTCGTACCGGAATTGCAGCGCCGCGGACTGTTCCGCCGCGCCTATGCCGGCCGCACCCTGCGCGAGAATCTGGCCGCGGACTGACCCCTCCCTCCTCCCCACCCAGAAGGCCCTGCCCATGACGCGACCGTTCCACCTCGGCTGGTTCCTCCAGGGGTCTTCCGTGCAGGCCTGGGGCGAGCCCTGGACCGGCGCGATCGGCCGCGACTGGCGCGTGCCGGAGCTGTTCTGCGACATCGCCCGCGCGCTGGAACGCGCCTGCTTCGACTATGTGCTGATCGAGGACAGTTCCTATGTCGGGGAAAGCTACGGCGGATCACGCGAGATCTATCTGGCCAACGGTCTCGCCGTACCGCGCCAGGACCCGAGTGTGATCGCAACGCTGATGGCCGCCGCGACGCAGCGCATCGGCATCGTGCCGACGCTGTCCACCTTCGCCTACCCGCCCTATCTGCTGGCCCGCCTGGTGGCGACGCTAGACCAGGTCTCCTCCGGCCGCATCGGCTGGAACATGGTGACCGGCAGCAGCGATTACGCCGCCATGAACTACGGCCTGCCGGGCATGCCGGAACACGACCTGCGCTATGACATGGCCGATGAATACATGGGCGCCGTCAACGCGCTGTGGGATAGTTGGGAGCCCGGCGCGATGCTGGCCGATACCGCCAGCGGCGTGCTGGTGGACCACACCAAGGTCCATGCGGCGGATTTCCAGGGCAAGTGGTTCAGCACCCGCGGCCCGCTGAATTCCGGCCCCTGCGTGCAGGGCCGCCCCGTCATCGCCCAGGCTGGCGGCAGCGCCCGCGGCAAGCGCTTCGCGGCGCTGCATGCGGATACGGTGGTGGCCAGCGTGAAGGGCGTCGCCGCGATGCGCGCCTATCGGGACGATGTACGCGCCCATGCCACGGCGCAGGGCCGCAACCCGGATGATGTGAAGATCCTGTTCCTGGTCGCGCCCACGCTGGGCGAGACCATGGAGGAAGCGGAGCTGCGCCGCCGCCAGCGGCTGGCGCGGGCAGAGGCGCAGGTGCCGCAGTTCCTCGCGCATTTCGGCAAGATCACGAACATCGATTTCGGCCGTTACGACCTGGACACGCCGGTGAACCAGCTCGACCTGCACACCAATGGCCACCAGCAATCGCTGGATGATTTCAAGCGCGTCGCCGGCAAGCGCAGCCTGCGGGAGGCGATGCTGGCCTATCGCGGCAACCCTGGTTCGGTGGAGCTGACCGGCACGCCGGATGCCGTCGCGTCCCAGATGGCGGAGGCGATGCAGGAAGCCGGTGGCGATGGCTTCCTGCTGTCGCTCGGAGATGTCAGCCGGCGCAGCGTGGCCGAGATCGCCGATGGGCTGGTTCCGGCGCTACAGGCGCGCGGCCTGGCGCGACGCGCCTATGCCCATGCCCAATTCCGGGACAATCTGCGGGAGTTCTGACGCGGGGCGGTGCCGCTCAGCAATCGGCGCCGAGCGGGCCGGTCAGCGGCACATCCATGTCGCAGACCAGGCCGGAGGGCTGCCAATCCAGCGCGACGTCCCCGCGCAACTGGCCACGCACCGTGCCGGCCAGCACGCGTGATCCGAAGCCGCTCCGCAGCGGCGGGCCGGCAACCGGCGGCCCGCCACACTCCGCCCAGCGCAGCCGCAGCCGGTGACCTGCCTCCAGATGCCAATGGACGACGAGCTGTCCTCCGGGCAGCGAGAGCGCGCCGTATTTCGCGGCATTCGTCGTCAGCTCATGCAGCGCCATCGCCAGTGGCTGGGCCTTGGTCGGCGGCAGCATCAGGTCCTGGCCCTCCAGCGCGACGTGCGGCCCGACAGGTGCTCCATTGATGAAGGCGGCAAGCTCGTGCCGCAGCAGCGCCCGTAGATCGGCACCGGTCCAGTGTTCCTCGGCAAGCAGCGTATGCGCCCTGGCCAGCGCGGCGACGCGGCCCTCGATGGCTTGCGCATAGGCGCCCGGGTCATCCTTCGGTGTCAGCCGCAGCGCCGCCTGCACCACGGCCAGCACGTTCTTCGCCCGGTGGTCCACCTCCTGCGTCAGCAGGATCTGCCGTTCCTCCGTCTGCCGCCGCTCCGTCACGTCCAGGACCAGCACGGCAAAGTGGCCCGGCTCCGGGCGGTAGACATGCAGCTCGAACCAGTGCCCGGGGCGTGCGGTGCCGTCGAGGTGGCGCGCCGGCTGGCCGCTTTCGACAACGCCGGCGCAGACATCGAGCCAGGGCGGCGCCATGCCGGGCCACACCTCCTGCGCCGTGCGGCCGACCGCCGCGGCGCGCGGGACGCCGGTCAGCCGTTCGAAGGCGGGGTTAATCTCGACCAGGCAGTAATCCACCGCGCGACCCTTGGCGTCGTGCAGCACCTTGCACAGCGCGAAGCCCTCATGCATCCGGTCGAAAAGGCCGCGCCAATGCGCCTCACTCGCACGCGCGGCCATCGCATCCGCCTCGCGGCCCAGCAGATGCGCGCGAAGCTGGCGCTGGCGCAGCCGGGCCCGCAGGGCGGAGCGGACGGCGCCGATCAGGGACAGGGCATTCAAGGGACGTTCCAGGAACACCGCATTGCCCAGCACCTGCGGCAGACCCAGTTCGGCCACCGCGGTCCGCCCGGCGATGCCGCCGCGGGTCAGCACGATGAAGGGAAGGTCGGACCAGGGCGGTTGCGCGGACAACACCTCCACCAGTGCCCCGAGGGCCGGCCGGGCCAGGGCCTCCGCCGCCACCAGCACCGCGCCGGTGCCGGAATCGACCGCCGTGCGAAGGGTCGCGAAATCCGCCATCACGCGGCAGTCGATGTCGCGGCGGCCCAGCAGTTCGGCCGCTGTCTTCGCATCCCGGCCCGAAGGGGCCAGGATCAGCAGGGGGCCGACATCCTCCATCGCGGTGCTAGGCATCCGCATCATGGTTTGGCAGCAGCGGCGCTTCCTTGCCCAGATAGGTCGGGGTGCCGGTGAGCACGCCCTGGAAGGCCTTCAGCACCTCTCCCACCTGCACGCCATCCGTGCCGATCCGCAGCTCGCGGATGGTTTCCTCATGCAGCCCGCCGCGGTTCTTGATGATGGAGACTGCCTTGCGCACGCTGCCAGCCGCCTCGAAGAAACGCAGCAGCAGGATGGCATCCGACAGGTTGCTGACATCGATGTTGCTGCGCATGCTGCCCATCAGACCGTTCTGCGGGTTGATCAGCAGCGTCAGCACGCCGCGCTGGTTCAGGAAGGACAGCAGCTCATGCAGTTGCAGCAGAAGCTGCTTTTCCTGCGGCATCGCCGCGAGGTAGCCGCTGAGGCTGTCGATCACCACGATGCCGATGCCGGATTCTTCGACATCCGCGCGCAGGATGCTGGCGAATTCGCCCGGTGAAATTTCCGCCGGGTCCACCTGGCGAAGCGTGACGCGGCCAGCCGCGATATGCGGCCTCAGCTCCAGCCCGAGCCGGGTCAGCCGCGTCAGCAGCGTGCCCGCGCGTTCATCGAACTGGTAGATGGCGCAGGCCTCGCCGCGCTCCGCCGCGGCATGCACCCATTGCATGGAAAGCGTGGATTTTCCGGCGCCCGCCGGACCGCTCAGCAGCATGCAGGTGCCGCGCAACGGCCCGCCGCCGATCAGCGCATCCAGCGCCGCGACGCCGCTCGGCACCGGTTCGCCGACGAAGTCCGAATGGTGCTCGGACGCCACCAGCCGCGGGAACACCTGGATGCCGCCGCGCCGGATGACGTAGTCGTGCCAGCCTTCGCGGTACTGCGCGCCGCGCATCTTCGCCACTTCCAACCGGCGGCGGGATCCGCCGAAATCCAACGTCCGGCGTTCCAGCGTAATCACGCCATGCGACAGGCTGTGCAATTGCCGGTCCGGCACGCCACTGGTGCCGGCCAGGTCATCCACCAGCAGCACGGTGGCGCCGCGCTCGGCGAAGAACTGCTTGAGTGCCAGGACCTGCCTGCGGAAGCGCAGACCGTCCTGCGCCAGTAGCCGCATTTCGGAAAGGCTGTCGAAGACCACGCGCGTCGCGCCGGTGCGCTCGACTTCCGCCGTGATCAGCCCGACCGTTTCGCCCAGCTCGATCTCCCACGGATGCAGCAGGGTCGTGTCACGCTCCGCGCCCAGCGCCGCCTCGGCGCCGGCGAGTTCGAACAGGGCGATGCCGTCCAGGCTCCAGCCATGCGATCTGGCGACGGATTGCAACTCCTCCGCCGTCTCCGAGAGGGTGATGTAGAGGCCCGCCTCGCCGCGATCGCGGCCCGCAAGCAGAAAGTTGAATGCGAGGGTGGTCTTGCCGGAGCCGGGCGCGCCTTCGATGAGATACAGCCGGTTCGGCGCCAGGCCACCGCTCAGCACCTCATCCAGGCCCTGCACGCCGGTGGGCACACGGATGTCCGCCCCGTCGGCCAACGCCGTCATCGGCCACCGCCGCGGGGATGGAAAGTGGCATCCGCAGCGGGCCGGAGGGGCGCGCGAGGATACCGATCTGGCGGATCGCGGAGATCCGGGTCAAGGGCAGCACGAGCGGTCATAAAGTCCCTAACGCCCCAGGCGGCATTGGTTACCCGGCGACCTTCTACTTTGTGCGCGGGCCCGGGAACAAGATTGGTTCAGTCGGATGATTTGTAGGCGAATCGTCAACGCCCCGCCCGGCATCAAGTCAGGCGCAGCACCACGCCGGCATCCTGGAACGCCTGACCCAGTTTCTCCGGCGGCGGCGCGTCACATATCAGGGTGGCGAAAGCCTGCGCCGGCGCCACCCGGACCAGCGCGGAACGGCCAAATTTCTCGGCATGGCACAGCAGCACCGTCATCCGTGCGGCGGCCATGGCGGCGCGCTTGATCGCGACCTTCTCGGGGTCGAAATCCATCGGCGCACCGGCGGCATCGAAGCCGGAACAGGCAATCACTGCGACGTCCAGCGCCAGGTTGGCCAAGGCCGCCGCCGTCTCCCCGCCCACCAAGGATCCGTCGCCACCGCCCAGCCGTCCGGGCAGCACATGCACGGCGGGGTGTTCCGTGCGGGCAAAGGCGAGTGCGGCCACCATGCTGTTGGTGAAGATGCGGTCGCCGCCGCGCCCGGCGAGCGCCATCGCCGCGGCCTCCACCGTGGTGCCGACATCAAGGAACAGCGATTGCCGCGGCGGCAGCAGCGCCGCCAGCGCCGCGCCGATGCGGGACTTCGCCGCCGGTTGGCGTTCCCGCTTCTCGGCATAGCCCAGCCGCACCGCGCCGACCGGCCCGGCGCCGCCATGGAAGCGCTGCAACAGCCCGGCCTGGGAAAGCTGGATGATGTCCCGCCGCGCCGTCTGTGCCGAAATGCCGAAGCGCCGCGCCAGGGCCTCGATGGTCGCAAAGCCCTGTTCGGCGACCAGCCGCAGGATCGCCTGCTGGCGCGGATTGGGGGCGGCATCTTGCTCGGGCAGCGTGTCCATGGAAGCTTTCTTACATTGGGCGCTTGCGCCGGGACAAGGAGGCAGGGATGGATTTGCGACTGCATGAAGGACCGGATGGCCCCTGTCTGCACCGGGCGGATGCGGGTTTCGACCCCTGGCAACTGGCCTGGCAGCCGGCCCCGCCGCGTCCGGGTGGGCAGGCCGTGACACCGCTGGCGGCGCTGGCCGCGCTGTCCGCCGCCCGGCTGCTGCGTGGCGTGCCGGTGGCGGTGATCGGCCCGCGCGAGGCCTCGGCGGCGGAACTGGCGGCAGCGGAGGCGGTGGGGCTGGGGCTGGGCCGGGCTGGGCTGGTGCTGCTATGCGGCGGCAAGGGCGGCGCCATGGAAGCCGCCTGCCGCGGCGCCCGGCGCGGCGGCGGGCTGACCCTCGGCCTGCTGCCGGATGAGGAATGGCAGGGCGCGAATGACCATGTGGCGATCCCGATCGCCACCGGCATCGGCCCGGCCCGCAACGCCATCCTGGCCCGCGCGGCGGTGGCGCTGATCGCGGTCGGCGGGGCCTATGGCACGCTGTCCGAAATGGCGCTCGGCATGCAGTTCAACCGCCTGGTGCTGGCCTTGGGCCAGGCGCCGGAGGTGCCGGGCGTGATCCGCTGCGACAGTCCGGAGGCCGCGGTGGAACGCGTCGCACGGCACCTGCTGGGCATGTCATGAAACGATCATTCGCCATCCTCATGGAAGATTTCGTAAGTGCGGCGCAGCAAAGGATCGCCCGTGCCGATTGACCCGCTACCCGACCGGCGCCCCCCTGCCGGCATCTCCCTGCGCGGCATCGTCAAGCGCTACGGTGCGGCCACCGTGCTGGACGGCATCGACCTGGACATCGTGCCGGGCGAGTTTCTGACGCTGGTCGGCCCCTCCGGCTGCGGGAAATCCACGCTGCTGCGAACCATCGCGGGGTTCGAGCCACAGGATGAAGGGCAGGTCCGCATCGGCAAACGCGTGGTGGATGCGTTGCCGCCGGCGCAGCGCGACGTCGCCATGGTGTTCCAATCCTACGCGCTGTACCCGCACATGACGGTGGCCGGGAACATCGCGACGCCGCTGGAAATGCGGCGCCTGTCGCTGGCCGAGCGACTGCCCCTGCTGCGCCTGCTGTCGCCCCGCCGTCCGCGCATCCGACGCGAGATCATGGCGGAGGTCGAGGCGGTGGCGCGTCAGTTGGATATCCTGCCGCTGCTGGCGCGCAAGCCGGCGCAGCTTTCGGGCGGCCAGCGGCAGCGCGTGGCGCTCGGCCGCGCCATGGTGCGCGACCCGGCCGCCTTCCTGATGGATGAGCCGCTGTCCAACCTGGATGCGCGGCTGCGCGTGCAGATGCGGACGGAGCTGGCGGAGCTGCACAAGCGGCTCGGCGCCACCTTCGTCTATGTCACGCACGATCAGGTCGAGGCGATGACCATGTCCGACCGCGTCGCGCTGATGGAGGCCGGGCGCATCCTGCAGCTCGGCACGCCCGCCGCGCTGTACGACACGCCCGCCAGCATCGGCGTGGCGCGCTTCATCGGCAGCCCGCCCATCAACCTGCTCCGCGCCGAAGCCCGCGCCGATGGCAGCATCCTCGCGGAAGGCCTGCGCCTGCATGTCAATGCCGCGGTACCAGCCGGTCCGGTGACGGTGGGCCTGCGGCCGGAGAGCCTGGCGCTGGCGCCACCGGATGCGCCAGGCGCCCTGCCCGTCCGGCTGCGTCGCGCGGAGAATCTCGGCGCCGAATGGCTGCTGCATGTCGAAACCCCCGGCGGTGCCGCGCTGACGGCGCGCGTGCCGGCCACCGCGCCGGTGCCGGAGCGCTTCAGCCTGGCGATCGACCCGGCTCGGCTGCACCTGTTCGGCGCCGATGGCCAGCGCATCGCCGCGCGCCTCGGCATGCAGGTGCCGGCATGAACCGCGCCAAGGCCCTGGCCGGCGCCGCCTTCGCCGCCCCCGCCTTCGCGCTGATGCTGGCGCTGCTGATCGGGCCGCTGCTGGTGCTGCTGGCACTGTCCGTCACGAACTACCGCCTCGGCGCCATGGCGGTGAACCTGGTGGGCCTCGGCCACTACGCCGCCCTGTTCAGCGACGAGGTATTCCAGCGCGCCTTGCGGAACACCTTCCTCTATGTCGGCTTCGTGCTGCCGGGCGCCGTGTTCGGCGGGCTCGGCATTGCGCTGCTGGTGCATGCAAGGGTGCGGACGCGCAGCTTCTATGAGGTAATCTACTTCCTGCCCGTCACCTCGACGCTGGTGGCGATGGCGACGGTCTGGCAGTTCATGCTGCACCCCTCGCTCGGCCCGGTCAGCGCCGTCTTTGCAGCGCTTGGCCTGGCCGGGGTGGATCTGCTGAACGATCCGTCGCTGGCACTCGGCACGCTGGCGATGATCGGGCTGTGGCAGCAGATCGGCTTCAACATGGTGCTGTTCCTGGCAGGGCTTTCCGCGATTCCGCGCGACCTGTACGAGGCCGCGGCGCTGGATGGCGCGGGGGGCGGCATCGACCGCTTCCTGCGCGTCACCTGGCCCCTGCTGGGGCCGACGACGATGTTCGTCACCATCACCAGCACCATCGCCGCCTTCAAGGTGTTCGACACGGTGGCGGTGCTGACCAAGGGCGGCCCGCTGGGCTCCACCGAGACACTGCTCTACGTGCTGTATCTCGAAGGCTTCCAGTATTTCCGCACCGGCTATGCGGCGGCGATGACGGTGGTGCTGCTCGCCTTCCTCATCATCCTGTCCATCATCCAGGCGCGCGTGATCGACCGAAAGGTGCATTACGCATGAGGCGGCGCGGGTTTCTCGGTGCGCTGCTCTCGCACGCGGTGCTGCTGGGCGGCGCGGTGCTGATGGCGGCGCCCTTCCTGTGGATGCTGCTCACTTCCATCCGCCCGCCGGAGGAGGTGTTCGGCACGGTCTTCAACCTCATCCCGACGCGCTTCGCGGGCTACGAGAATTACCGGGTGGCCCTGACGGAGAGCAACCTGCCGCGCGCCCTGCTGAACGGCGTCATCGTCTGCCTCGGCATCCTGGTGGTGCAATTGCTGTTCGCGATCCCCGCGGCCTACGCATTGGCAAAGCTGAAATTCCGCGGGCGGGAATGGCTGTTCGGGCTGGTGCTGTTCGGGCTCTGCGTGCCGATCCAGGTGCCGGCGCTGCCGCTGTATCTCGGCCTCGCCCAGGCCGGGTTGCTGGATACCTTCTTCGCGCTGATGGCGCCCTTCTTCCTCACCGTCTTCGGCATGTTCCTGTTCCGCCAGTTCTTCCGCGGCTATCCGGATGAGGTGCTGGACGCGGCGCGGCTCGATGGCATGGGCGAGTTCGAGATCGTCTGGCGGCTGGCCACGCCGGCCGCGCTGCCGGCGATCGCCGCCTTCTCCATCTTCTCCGTCGTCGCGCATTGGAACGACCTCTACTGGCCGCTCATCGTCGTGACATCGGCGGAGCGGTCCGTGCCGTCGCTCGCGATCCTGGCGTTCCGGGATAGCGAGACCGGCGGCAACTACGGCGCGCTGATGGCCGCGGCCGCCATCACCACCGCGCCGCTGATCCTCGGCTTCTTTGCCGCGCGCCGCGCCTTCCTGCGCGGCATCACCATGACCGGGCCGCGCTGAGGCGGCCCCCAACCACGGAGAGGACACACCAGATGACAACCCGCAGAACCCTTCTTGCCACCGGCGCCGCGCTGCTCGCGGCCCCCGCCATCGGCCGCGCGCAGGGCCAGGTGACGCTGGACGTATTGTTCGCCAACCCGTCCTTCGCGCGCTTCTTCACCCCGATCGCGGAGGCCTTCACCCGGGCCAATCCGGGCATCCGCATCGCCTTCCGCCAGCCCGCGCCGAATTACGACGAGCAGCACCAGGCGCTGCTGCGCGGCGCGCTGACCAACCAGCTGCCGGACGTGACCTTCCCCGGCTTCAACCGCCTGCCGGAACTGGCGCGCACCCTGGCGCCGCGCAACCAGATCGCCGATCTCGCGCCGCTGATCGCGGCCGAGGGCGCGGAATGGAAGGACGCCAATTTCAGCGCGCGGATGCTGGCGCTGGGCCAGGTGGATGGCACGCAATACGGCATGCCGTTCAACGCCTCCTCCCCCATCGCCTACTACAATCCGGAACTGGTGCGCCGCGCCGGTGGCGATCCGGAGAACTTCCCTAAGGACTGGGATGCCGTGGTGGCACTCGGCGGCCGCATCAAGGCGGCGGTGCCGGACGCGATGGGCGTGTCCTACTACATCAACTCCTTCGACAGCGACTGGCTGTGGCAGGCGTTGGTGCAGCAGGGCGGCGGGCGCATGTTGAACGCCGATGGCAGCGTCGGCTTCGGCGGCCCGGCTGGCCAGGCGGCGATGGTGCTGGCGCGGCGCTTCGTGGCCGATGCGGGCATGGGGCTGATCGGCGCCGACCAGAACCGCCAGCAATTCGGCACCGGCGGCACCGGCGTGATCTTCGACAGCCCGGCACGCCTCGGCGTCATCACCGGCCTGGTCGGCGGCCGCTTCCCGCTGCGCACGGCGCCCTTCCCCATCACGGACGCGGCCAATGGCGGCGTGCCGACCGGCGGCAATGCGGCGGTGATCCTGACGCGCGACGCCGCGAAGCGGGACGCAGCCTGGAAGTATGTGAAGTACAGCGCCGGGCCGGAGGCGCAGAAGGTGGCGGTGGAAATGACCGGCTACCTGCCCACCAACCGCCGCGCGGAGGGCGCCGAATTCCTCGGCGGCTGGTATCAGCAGAACCCGAACGCCCGCAGCGCCGCGATGCAGGCGGACAAGTCCCTGCCGTGGGAGGATTACGGCGCCAACGGCCCGCGCATCCATCGCATGCAGCAGGAAATCCTCACCGGCGTGATGCGCGGCGACATGGCGCCGGAAGCCGGGCTGCAGCGCATGGTGCAGCAGACCGGCAGCATGATGCGGGCGTAATCCGCGGATGGTGCGGCCCGGCGGAAGCCGGGCCGTGCCCTTTCAGCGGAAGACCAGCACCGGAATCTTACAGCTCCGCAGCAGCGCGGTGGTGGTGCTGCCGACGATCATGTTGCGCAGCCGGCCGTGGCCATAGGCGCCCATCACCAGCAGGTCGATGCCGGCGGTCACGACATGACCGGCGATGGCTGTCTCGGGATCGCCCCGCAGCACTGTCAGCTTTGCCGTCTTGCCGGCGGCTTCGAGCTGCTTCGCCGGCTCCGCCAGCAGCGCCCGCCCCGCCGCTTCATCCGTCGTGACGGTCACCAGATGGCATTCCAGCCCATCCAGTGATGCAGTGCCGGCGGCATAGGCCACGGCCTGCTGGCCGGACCGGCCGCCATCATAGGCGATGGCGAAGCGCGTGATCGGCTTGAAGGCGCGGGAGGCGACGAGCACCGGCAGGCTGCTGGAGCGCAGCACCCGTTCGAGGTTGGCGCCCAGGTGGCCGACGGCGAAATTCGCCGCCTCGCCGCGCTTGCCCACCACCAGCAGATCGGCCTCGCTTTCGAATTCGACGACGGTGTCCACCAGCACGCCGTGCCGCTGCACGGTGGTGACCTCCGCCACGCCGGCCGCCTTCAGCCGGCTTTCCGCAGCCGTCAGTAGCGCGCGGGCACGGCGCAGCGAAACCTTGCCGCGCGCCGCGTCCAGCTCCGCCAACTCGCGCAGCAATTCCTCCGAGGCATTCACCCCCAGCGCACCGCTGCGGTCCACCGGCGCATCCGCCGTCGCGCGGTCCAGCACGTGCAGGACGCGCACCGAGGCGCCGCCCATGCGGGAAGCGGCCCAGGCGGCGTGGTCGAGGATGCTCTCGGCGTAGATCGATCCATCCGTGCAGGCAAGAATTCGCGCCATGGCCGTGTCCGTTCCCTTAATGCAGCGCCGGTGCGTCGGAAGCGCCCGGCTTGTCATGCGTGGCGAGCTTGTCCACCAGCGTGGCGCTCGCTTCGTTCAAGCCAAGAAGCTCCACTTCCGTACCCTCACGGCGGAACTTCAGCACCACCCGGTCCAATGCCGCAACCGCCGTCAGGTCCCAGATATGGGCGCCGGAGACGTCGATCACCACCCGCTCGATCGCCTCCTTCAAGTCGAACGCCTCGCCGAAGCTTTCGGCGGAGGCGAAGAAGATCTGGCCGGTCACGGTGTAGGTGCGCTGCATGCCATCCGCCGACAGTTCCGACTTGATCCGGAAGATGTTGGCGACCTTGCGGGCGAAGAAGATGCCGGACAGCAGCACGCCCACCAGCACGCCCTGCGCCAAGTCATGCGTCACCACCGTCACCGCGACGGTGGCCAGCATGACGATGGAGGAGCTTTTCGGGTGAACGCGCAGGTCGGTCAGCGACTTCCAGGAAAAGGTGCCGATCGAGACCATGATCATCACGGCCACCAGCGCCCCCATCGGGATTTCTCGCACCAGATCCGCCAGCACCAGGATCAGGAACAGCAGGAACAGGCCCGCCCACAGCGTGGAAAGCCGCCCGCGGCCACCGGACTGCACGTTGATGACCGACTGCCCGATCATCGCGCAGCCCGCCATGCCGCCGAAGCAGCCGGAGACGACATTGGCGATGCCCTGGCCGTAGCTCTCACGGACCTTGTTGGAGCCGGTATCGGTCAGCTCATCGACGATCTGCGCGGTCATGAAGGATTCCAGCAGGCCCACCACGGCAAGCGTCAGTGAGGTCGGCAGGATGATCCACAGCGTCTCCAGCGTCAGCGGGACATTCGGCAGGAAGAAAGCCGGCAGTTCCGAGGGCAGCTCGCCCATGTCGCCGACGGTGCGGACATCCAGCCCGAACCACATGACCACCGCCGTCAGCAGCACGATGGCCACCAGTGGCGAGGGGATCGCCTTGGTCAGCAGCGGCAGCAGGTAGATGATGCCGAGTCCGACGGCCACGATGACATAGGTCACCCAGGTGACGCCGATCAGCTCCGGAAGCTGCGCCATGAAAATCAGGATGGCGAGCGCATTGACGAAGCCGGTCATGACGGAACGTGAGACGTAGCGCATCAGCACGCTGAGTTTCAGCGTACCGGCAATCATCTGAAGAATGCCGCACAGGATGGTCGCGGCCAGCAAGTATTGCAGGCCATGGTCGCGCACCAGCGTCACCATGAGCAGCGCCATGGCGCCGGTGGCGGCCGAGATCATGGCCGGGCGGCCGCCGGTGAAGGCAATGATGACGGCAATGCAGAAGGAGGCGTAGAGGCCCACCTTCGGATCGACGCCCGCGATGATGGAGAAGGCGATCGCTTCCGGAATGAGCGCGAGGGCCACCACGGTTCCGGCCAGGATATCGGCGCGGATGTTCGAGAACCATTCGGCTCGGATTCGGGACAGATTCATAAGGTACTCCGGGAGCGATGCCCGCCAAGCGGCGTGTTCGGCCGGGACCGGAACAGGGCAAATTGATGAAAAGGCGCGGCCACGGCAAAAGCCGAAGATCGGGCGACACGTGCCGAAGGCGGCACATATCAATCCGGGTTCAGGGCGGCGCGTTCATTGTCATGCCCCGGCTGTAACAGAGTTTCGCTGCGGCGCACAACCGTTTTGCAGCCACTTTCTCGCGCGATGCCGCGTTGCCAAAGCCCCCACCAACGCAAAAAACCCTCTCCCCCGACGGGGGAAGAGGGTTGGGTGAGAGGGGCAGGGATGCGCCCCCTGTGAAGGGCGCGGCGGCCGCCGGCTAGTCGTTCGCCGCCCGCAACGCCGCGCAGACCGCATCCGTCACCTGTCGCGTCGTTGCGGTCCCGCCCAAATCCGGCGTGTGCAGCGCGGCATCCGCCGTCACCCGCTCCACCGCGCGCATCAGCCGGTCCGCGGCCGGCTTCTCGCCAAGATGCTCCAGCATCATCGCCGCGGTCCAGAAGGTGGCGACCGGGTTGGCGATGCCCTTGCCGGTGATGTCGAAGGCGGAACCATGGATCGGCTCGAACATCGAAGGCGCGTCGCGTTCCGGGTTGATGTTCGCCGTCGGCGCGATGCCGAGCGAACCCGCCAGCGCCGCCGCGAGGTCCGACAGGATGTCCGCATGCAGGTTCGTGGCCACGATGGTGTCGATGGTTCCGGGCTTGATCACCATCCGCATGGTCATCGCATCCACAAGCATCTTATCCCAGGTGACGTCCGGGAATTCAGCCGCGACCTCGGCCGCGATCTCGTCCCACATCACCATGGCGTGGCGCTGCGCGTTGGACTTCGTCACCACGGTCAGCAGCTTGCGCGGCCGGCCCTGCGCCAGGCGGAAGGCATAGCGCATGATCCGCTGCACGCCCGCGCGCGTCATCACGGAGACGTCCTGCGCTACCTCGATCGGCAGGCCACGATGCACGCGGCCGCCGACGCCGGAGTATTCACCCTCCGAATTCTCCCGCACGATCACCCAGTCCAGCTCGGGGCCGGAGACGTTGCGGAGCGGGCTGGTGATGCCGGGCAGCACGCGGGTCGGGCGGACATTGGCGTATTGGTCGAGCGGCTGGCAGATGGCGAGCCGCAGGCCCCACAGCGTGACATGGTCCGGAATGTCGGGCGCGCCGACGGCGCCGAACAGGATGGCGTCGAATTTGCGAAGCTGATCCGCACCATCCGCCGGCATCATCACGCCATGCTTGCGGTAGTAGTCGGAGCCCCAGTCGAAATCGGTGAAGTCCAGCGTGAAGCCGCCATCGCGCTCGACGCAGACCTTCAGCGCCTCGACGCCCGCGGCGATCACCTCGGGGCCGATGCCATCACCACCCATGGCGGCGATCCGGTAGTTTCGCATGACGATATCCTGATCCGTGCTCGCCCGATGCCGTCAGCCGGAAAGGCCCGGGCATGAGGGCCGCAAGCTATGCGGCGCCCGGGGCTGGCGTCAATTCGGTGCGGCAGCCCCGGACCGGCGCCGGATCAGCGGACCGTGGCGCCCGGCCGGCCCGCGAACAGGCCGGCCACCGCATAGGCGGCGATGGCGGTGCCGAGGCCGCCCGCGACGAAAATGCCGATCGCCAGCAGCCAGTCGGTCGGCCCGCCCATGTCGCCGGGCCAGGAGTTGGTGATGGCGAACATCGCCGCCACCGCGGCCAGGCCACCCAGCACGCCCAGCAGTTCCGCCCGCAGCAGGCGCGGCGCCACCAGGCGGCGGTCGCGCAGCAGCACCACGCCAAGCGCCAGCGTCGCCAGCACGCACAGCACCGCAATCGGCCAGATCGCCCAGCCCAGCATTTCCTGGAACACGGCGAGGAACATCCAGATTTCGAAATCCTGCATGATCTATCTCCCTTGGCTCAGTGACCGTTTGAGAATGCCGGCGGCTGAGGACCCGCCGGTGTTTTCAAACGGCCTCTCATGCGCGGCCGCGCAGCATGGCGAGGTAGGTTGGCTTCAGGCCCACCTCCTTGATGATCCAGGTGACCCACAGCTCCTCCAGCGGCGCGATCAGGCCGGGGAAGGACGGCACGAGATTGTCGTTGTAGTCGAACTCCACCAGCATCGCCCGGCCGATGCGCGTGATCATCGGGCAGGAGGTATAGCCATTGTAGCGGGCCGGACTTTCGCGCCCCTCGATCGTTCCAATCAGATGGTCCACCGCGACCGGCACCTGCCATTTCACGCTCGCCGCCGTCTTGCCCTTCGGCACGCCGGCGACATCGCCGATGCAGAACACCTCCGGGAAGCGGGCGTGGCGCAGCGTGCCGCGATCCACCTCCGCCCAGCCATCGGCGGCGAAGGGGCCGGTCTGCCAGGCGAGCGGTGAATTGCGGACCACCGCCGGCGCGCGCATCGGCGGCACCACATTGATGAAGTCGTAGCCGAGTTCCTGGTCGCCCTGCGGCGTGCGGAAGGTGGCGATGCGCCGGCCGGGGTCGATCGCGCGCAGCACATGGTCGTGGTTCACGCGGATGCCGCGATCCGCATACAGCATCCGCAGCCTCTCGGAGACGATGGGCACGGAGAACAGCACGCGGTTATGCGCGTTGTAGACCAGCTCCGCCTTCCCACGATTGCCGCGGCGGCGCAGGATGTCATCGGTCAGGAAGGCGTATTTCAGCGGCGCGCCGGCGCATTTCATCTCCGTCGCCGGCCGCAGGAACAGGCCCGTGCCGCCACGATCGGCGAAGTCGGACATCGCCCGCCAGGTTGCCGCCGCCTGCTCCGCCCCGGCATAGACGCTGCCCAGCCCGTCCCGGCCGATGCGCGCGACATCCATGCCCTCGATCGCCGCGTAGTCCAGCTGCAGGCCGGTGGCGACGATCAGGTAGTCATAGGCAATCCGCCGCCCGCCCTCGGTGGTGACGCTGCGGCCAACCGGGTCGATCTCCGCGACGGCGTCCTCGATCAGCGAGACGCGGCCGTTGATGTAGTCCCGCGTGGCGGAAAGGACGTAGCCCGGACCCTTCAGCCCGGCCGCGACCAGGGTCAGGCCGGGCTGGTAGACATGTTCCCGCCGCCGGTCGATCAGCGTGATCTGCGCCCCCTCCAGCCGCTGCGTCAGGCGGGACGCGGCGGCCAGCCCCGCGGCGCCGGCGCCGAGGATGAGGATGCGGGCCGGGGTCCGAAGCGGTGCCTGCCCGGATGCCGGCACTGCGGGCGCGAGGCCGAGCGCGGCGGCAGCCGCCAGCAGGCCGCGCCGGCTCAGGGTGCTTGGTGGTAGGGCCATTGGGTTTCCTCCTGCCGGCGCTTGCCAGGCCTTTTCTATTCACACATACGAATATATGAACTTGGTGGAGGAAACTTGCGCCAGATCAACCCGCCTCGGGAAAGCCTGACGCGCATGGGCGGCACGCAAGCGCCAGGGAACCGCCAAAATCGCCCTGCGACGGAACCCGCGCGGTCGCAACGCGCTGGAGGCGCACCCGCCCCGTCACACCCCGGCGCCTTGACGCCAGCGCGCCGCCCGATCCAATGGACCCCATGGAGGCTTCCCAGGACCCCGCCCCCGCCACCCTGCAGCCCGGCACCAATTGCTGGCGCATCAAGCAGGCGACGCGGGCCACCGTCATCATCGACGCCGCGAACTACTTCCGCGCCGCCCGCAGCGCCATGATGGAGGCGCAGCATCGCATCCTGCTGATCGGCTGGGATTTCGATGCGCGGATCGACCTGATCCCGGGCGAGGATTCGCCGGATGCGCCGCGCAGCCTCGGCGCTTTCATCCTGTGGCTGGTCAAGCGCCGGCCGAGCCTCGAGATCTGCCTTCTGCACTGGGACCTCGGCGCGCTGAAGACGCTGTTCCGCGGCTCCACGTTGCTGACGCTGCTGCGCTGGAAGATGCATCCGCGCATCACCTCCCGCCTCGACAGCGCGCATCCGCCCGCCGCCTCGCACCACCAGAAGATTGTCGTGATCGATGATTGCCTCGCCTTCTGCGGCGGCATCGACATGACCGCGGACCGCTGGGACACGCGCGACCATCCGGATGAGGACCCGCGCCGGGTCCGGCCCGGCGGCGCGCCGCACAAGCCCTGGCATGATGCGACCACGGCACTGGAAGGCCCGGCGGCGGCGGCGATCGGCGAATTGGCGCGGGACCGCTGGGAACAGGCCGGCGGCGGCAGCCTCGCCCCCGTCACCCGCAGCGGCGATTGCTGGCCGGAGGGCTTGCCGGCGCAGTTCCGCAACGTGGCGGTGGGCATCGCCCGCAGCCAGCCCGAGATGCCGGACCGGAGCGCGATCCTGGAGGTGGAGCGCCTGTATCTCGACCTCATCGCCTCCGCCCGCCGCATGATCTACGCGGAAAGCCAATACTTCGCGTCCCGCCGCATCGCGGAGGCGATCGCCCGCCGCCTGGCGGAGCCGGATGGTCCGGAGATCGTGCTGGTGAACCCGCTGAGCGCGCAGGGTTGGCTGGAGCCGATCGCCATGGATTCCGCCCGCGCCAGGCTGCGGGAGGCGCTGCGCCGCCTGGACCATCACGGCCGCTTCCGCATCTACCATCCAGAGACGGCAGGCGGGCAGCCGATCTATGTGCATGCGAAGATCATGGTGGTGGATGACCGCGTGCTGCGCGTCGGCTCCTCCAACATGAACAACCGCTCGCTGCGGCTGGATACGGAATGCGACGTGGTGATCGATGCCGCGCTGCCGGGCCAGCCCGACCTCGGCCCCACCATCGCCGCGGTGCGGAACGGGCTGCTGGCCGAGCATCTGGGCGTGACGGTGGATGCCGTGGCGGCGCGCCTTGCCGAGACCGGATCGCTGATCGCCACCATCGAGGGTTTGCGCGGCCCCGGCCGCAGCCTGGCGGCCTATGAAACGCCGGACCTCTCGGCCGTGGAGGCCTGGCTGGCGGACCACGAGGTGCTGGACCCGGAAGGCCCGGACGAGATGTTCGAGGCGCCCGACAAGCGCGGCCTGTTCCGCCGCTTCAGCCGGCTGCGCCAGGCGCGGCCGCCTGCTTGACCCGCATCGCGGCCGAGCGCTTGATCCGCATCGCGGCCGCCTGCTTGACGCATATCAAGGTACCGTCGCGCCGCCCTGACTAGGCTCGGCGGCATGAGCAGCACCCATCCGCGCGCCCTGGACACCACCCGCCTCGCCTTGGCCGAGCGATCCGTGCCGCGCTACACCTCCTACCCCACCGCGCCGCATTTCCATGCCGGCATCGGACCTGCCGACTACACCGGCTGGCTGGCGGCGCAGGATCCCTCGGCGACGCTCTCGCTATATCTGCACGTGCCCTATTGCGCGGCGATGTGCACCTATTGCGGCTGCCACACCAAGGTGACGCGGCAGCAGGCGCCGCTTGATGCCTATGTCGAATCACTGCTGGCCGAGATCCGCCTGCTCGCCGCCGCGACGCCGGCGCGGCGCGTGACGCATCTGCATTGGGGCGGCGGCACGCCGAGCATGCTGGGGGAGGCCGGGCTGGACCGCGTGATGGCCGGGCTGGCCGCGCATTTCGACCTCTCCGGCCTGGCCGAACACGCCATCGAGCTCGACCCACGCAGCCTGACCCGCAGCCTGGCGCGCAAGCTGGCGCAGTTGGGTGTGACGCGCGCCAGCCTTGGCGTGCAGGACTTCAACCCGGCAGTGCAGCACGCCATCGGCCGCGTGCAGCCCTTCGAACTGGTGCAGGCCAGCGTGGAATTCCTGCGCGAGTCCGGCATCGCGTCGATCAATTTCGACCTGATCCATGGCCTGCCGCTGCAGGGCGTGACGGGCCTCGCGCACAGCATCCGCCTGGCGCACAGCTTGGCGCCCGATCGCATCGCGCTGTTCGGCTATGCGCATGTGCCGTGGATGAAGAAGCACCAGCGCCTGATCGACGAGGCCGCGCTGCCCGGCGTGGCGGAACGTCTGGAACAGGCGCGTATGGCGCGCGCGCTGCTGGATGGGCTGGGCTATGTCGCCATCGGGCTGGATCACTTCACGCGCCCGCAGGACCCGATGGCACAGGCCGCGCGCACCGGCACGCTGCGCCGCAACTTCCAGGGCTATACGACCGATGTGGCGGATGCGCTGCTCGGCCTTGGCGCCTCCTCCATCGGCAGGCTGCCGCAGGGCTTCGTGCAGAATGTGGCGGAGACCGGTGCCTGGCGCCGCAGCGTGGCCGTGGGCGTGCTGCCCATCGCGCGCGGCCTGGCGATCACGGCGGAGGATCGTGCGCGCGGGGCGGTGATCGAGCGGTTGATGTGCGACTTCACCGTGCGCCCGCCGCCCGAACTGCTGGCGACGGCGTGGGCGGAGCTGGTGGCGCTGCGGGACGCCGGCATCCTGACGCTGGAGGATGGCGTGGTGGCGATGACAGCGGAGGGTGCGCCCTTCCTCCGCCTCGCCGCCGCCGCCTTCGACGCGCATCTGGCGCGCGCCGGGCGGCATTCCACCGCCGTCTGACCGCTACGCCTCGAAGGCGCGCTCCAGCTTCGCCAGCATCGCCTGTTCGGCCGGCGAAATACGGGCACTGAGGCCGAGGAAGCCACCGGCCGCCTCCGCCACGCCCCGCGCGCGGTCCAGCAGACCGGATTTCAGCGCCTGCCGCGCCGCCGCATCCATGCCGGCGGTGCTGGCGCGGATGTAGTCGGACCAGGTTTCCAGAAGCGCCGGCGGCGGCGGCGCGGAGAGCCACTGCGTCAGCGAACGCTGCGCCGGGCTATCGGCACCGAGGCCGGATTCCGCCGCCGCACGCAGCAGCGCCGCGCGTTCCTTCTCATCCAGCGACCCATCCGCCCAGCCCACCATCACCAGCGGCACCAGCGACAGCGCCGCGAGGGTGGAGGCTTCCAGCCCCTGCGCCGCCAGTCGGTCCAGCAGCGCCGTGTCGGTGATACCGGAGGCGGCCTGCAGGCCCTCACGCCGCGACGCCGCCGCGGCTTCCTCGCGCTGGCGCTGGCGCCAGGCCTCGGTCTCCCGCGCGAAAAAGGCTTCCTCCAGCGCGCGACGGCGATCGTCGAGGAATTCCTGGCTCATGCAATCCACTCCCTCAAGGCAAGAGACCACATCCTAGCGCAGCGCGCGCGCCGGGGCACGGGTCATTCGCGTTGCAACACATGCCCCACCGCGACGGCGCCGAGGCCGATCATATGCGCCATCGCGGTGCGTGCGCCCGGCTGCTGCCGGCCCGTCGCCTCCCCGCGCAACTGACGCACGATCTCCGCCACCTGGCCGATGCCGGTGGGGCCGATCGGGTGGCCCATGCCGATCAACCCGCCGGAGGGATTCACCGCGCAGCGTCCGCCGATCTCCCACGCGCCATCGCGCAGCCGCGCGGCGGCTTCCCCGGGCGGGCACAGGCCGAGCGCCTCGGCATAGACAATCTCCTCGACGCTGAAGGCGTCGTGCAACTCGACGATATCCAGATCTTCCGCGCCGATGCCGGCCTGGCGCAGGGTCTCCAGCCCGGATTGCCGCACCATCTCCAGCATGGCGAAGTCGCCGGGCACTGCTGCCCCCTCGCTGCTGGCGGTGGAGGACAGCACGCGGATGGCGCGGCGGCGGTCCAGCTTCAGGCGCGCCATCGCCGCCTCACTCGCCACGATGACGGCCGCCGCACCTTCCCCGCGTGGGCAGCATTGCAGCGCGGTGAGGTCGCCGGCAACGGGAGCGGAGGCCAGGACCTGTTCCAGCGTGCGCGGCTTGCGGAACTGGGCGAAGGGGTTGCGCGCGGCGCTGCCGTGGTTCTTCACCGCGACGCGCGCCATATCCACTGGCCGCAGCCCGTGGCGGTCCCGCCACAGGCGGGCGAGCAGGGCGAATTCCACCAGCGGGCTGTGATCCGTCGGCGAGAGGCGCGCCAGCCCGTCCTTGTCCAGCGCGCGCTGCGAGGAGCCGTGCTTGTCCACGCCCAGCGCCAGTACGATGTCGCGCTGCCCACTGCCCACCAGCAGGCAGGCCATGCGAAAGGCGGAGGAGCCGGAGGCGGAGGCGTTCTCCACCTGCATCACTTCCAGCCCGGTTGCACCCATATGCCGCAGCATCACGCGCCCTGCCGCCATGCCGAGGCCGGCGGTGCCGACCATCGCGGCCTCGATATCCGGCCAGCCCAGCCCGGCATCCTCCAGCGCCGCGCGCAGCGCTGTCAGGCCCAAGGTGATGTAGGGCGTGTCGCTGGCGAACTGGTAGCGATGCATCCCGATGCCGACGACGCGCACCGGGCGAAGGCTGGCAAGCCCGCTCATGCGCTGGGCCGGAAGCGGCAGACCAGTGCTCCATCCTCCGCCACCAGAACCGCACGCATCTTCGTGCCCGGCGGCGGTTCCGCCGTGGCATCCAGCACGCCATCCACCATCAGGCCTTCGGCGAGTTGCAACCGCGCCACCACCAATGGCGGCACCACGCCCGGCAGAACCGGCTGGTGCAGCGTGATGCAGGCCAGCAGGGTTGCGTGGCCGCTGAGCTCCACCTTTTCCAGCGTTCGCGGACCGTAAGCGGATCTCGGAAAACTCAGCGCGCCGCTGGCCGGATCGCGCAGCGCCAGCAGCACCGCGCCGTCGCCATGCGCTGCGGGGGCATAGAGGGTGGGCTCGCGCAGGTTCAAGACGTTCACTCCCGTTGCGGCCTGCAGGATAGACGCCCCTTGACCGCGCGGGATACTGGCCGGATCGTGGTGGAACGCCGCAAGGAGTTCACTTCGCCATGCCGGACACGCCGCTTCGCTTCACCGGCCGCATCGGCCTGGTCACCGGCGCCGCCTCGGGCCTCGGCCGCGATGCCGCGCTGGCGCTGGCGGCGGAAGGCGCCCGGCTGGTGCTGTTCGACCGCGACGCGGCGGGGCTGGAGGAGACCGCCGCAAGCTGCGCCGGTTCGCAGGCGGTGGTGGGCGATGTGACAAGCGCCGCGGATATGGACCGTGCCGTGGCCGCACTCGATGCGATCGGCCCGGCCACGCTGCTGGTCACCGCCGCCGGCATGCTTGGCCCGACGCGGCCGCTGCCGGAGGTGACCGAAGCCGAGTTCGACCAGGTTTTTGCGGTGAACGTGAAGGGCACCTGGCTCGCGCTCAAGGCGCTGCTGCCGCGCATGGAAGCGGCGGGCGGCGGTGCGGTGGTGACCATCGCGTCGGGCTCCGGCATCGTCGGCAATGCGGTGTTCCCGACCTACTCCGCCAGCAAGGGCGCGGTGGTGCTGATGACGCGCAGCGTCGCCACCGGCCACGCCATGCAGGGCATCCGCGCCAACACCGTCTGCCCCGGCCAGATCGAGACGCCGATGCTGCGCGGCGTCTTCGAACAACTCGGCGATCGTGCGGCCGGCGTGGAGGCGATGTTCCGCGCCAAGAACCCCTCCGCCCGATTCGGCGAGGTGCATGAGGTCACGGCCGCGGTGCTGTTCCTGCTGAGCGATGCGGCCAGCTACATCAACGGCGCGGCGCTGCCGATCGATGGTGGCCGGCTTGCCTGACCCCGCCCGCTTTGCCGGGCAGGCCGCGATCGTCACCGGCGCCGCCCGCGGCATCGGGGCTGCCACGGCTGCTAGGCTACGCGCCGATGGCGCGAATGTGCTGCTGGTGGATCGGGATGAGGCCGTGCTGGCCACGGCGGCGGCACTCGGCGCGGCGTCGCTGATGCTGGATGTCGCAGCGCCCGATGCCGGTTCGCGCATTGTGCAGGCGGCGCTGGACGCCTTCGGGCGCATCGACATGCTGGTGAACAATGCCGGCATCGGCGGATCGCGCCGGCTGGATCAATCGGATGATGCGCTGATTGCGCGTTTCCTCGATGTGAATCTCGGCGCGGTGCTGCGGGTGACGCGCGATGTGCTGCCGCATCTGCCGCGGCCGGGCGGGCGGCCAGGCGGGAGGGTGGTGAATGTCGCCTCCATCTTCGGCATCGCCGGCCATCCCGGCACCATGGCCTATGCGGTAGCCAAAGCCGGCGTCGCGCAGGCCACGCGAACGCTGGCGGCGGAGGTCGGGCCGCAGGGCATAAGGGTGAATGCGGTGGCGCCCGGGGTGATCGAGACGGCGATGACCGAAGGCTTTTTGCGCGATGGCTGGTATGTAAGCGGCATGGTGCAGGCCGCACCATTGCGCCGCGCCGGCACGCCGGAGGAGGTGGCGAGTGTGATCGCCTTCCTCGTTTCCACCGACGCATCATTCGTGACGGGGCAGGTGCTGGCAGTGGATGGCGGCTGGCTCGAAGCCCGCAACGCGCCGCGTGAATAGGGAGACGCCAAGAATGGACATGAGCGTGAAATGGCCGAACGGCGCACGCTGCGCCGTGGCGCTGACCTTCGACTTCGATGCGGAAACACTGTGGCTGTCGCGCGACCCCTCCAACGCCCGCCGCCCCGGCACGCTGAGCCAGGGCGTCTATGGCGCCCGCGTCGGCGTGCCGAAAATCCTGGAGACGCTGGAGGATGCCGGCGTGAAGGGCACCTTCTTCATCCCCGGCTGGACCGTGGAACACCACACCGACCGCGCCGAGATGATCCTGAAGGCCGGCCACGAAATCGGCCACCACAGCTATTCCCACGCCTGGCCCGATCCGGACGCGCCGGAGAAGGACATTGAGGAGATGGAGAAGGGCCTAGACAGCCTGAAGCGCGTGCTCGGCGTGGTGCCGAAGGGCTACCGGTCCCCGGCCGGGGAAACGACGGATGAGCTGGTGCGGCAGCTCGACAAGCACGGCTTCCTGTATGACAGCTCGATGATGGGCGATGTGAATCCCTATCGCCTGCCGCATCCGGATGGCGGCCGGCAATTGGTGGAACTGCCCTATCACTGGAGCCTGGATGACGCGCCCTTCGTGCTGTTCAGCGTGAAGACGCCGCGCCCGATCATGACCAACAGCCACATCCGCGAGGTCTGGCAGGAGGAATTCAAGGAAATCCACCGCTGGGGCGGCTTCTACAACCTGGTCATGCACCCGCAATTGACGGGCCGCCCCAGCCGCATCGCCCTGCTACGCGAAATGATCGCCTTCATCCGTGGCTTCGAGGGCGTATGGTTCGCGAGCTGCACCGAAATTGCCGAAGCCTGGGCCGCCCAGGAAACCCGCTGAGGAGAGACGACCATGCAGATCACCAGGCGACAGGCCCTTGCGGGCGCCGGCATCACCATTCTCTCGGCCGGCGCATCCTCGCGCGCCCAGGCGCAGGCGGCGCCATTCCGCTTCATCACCAATGTCGGGTTGCAGAACCTGGACCCGATCTCCAGCCCCAGCTTCGTCACCCGCAATTTTGCGTACCTTGTCTTCGACACGCTCGTCTCGATGAACGGCCGCGGCGAGTACAAGCCGCAGATGCTGGCCGGCTGGGAGATCAGTGGCGACACGCTGACATGGACGTTCACACTACGTCCGGGCCTCGCCTTCCATGACGGTAGCCCGGTGACGGCGGAGGATTGCGTCGCGTCCCTGAAGCGCTGGGGCGGCCGCGATTCCATCGGCCGGCGCCTGATGGCGTCCACCGAAAGCCTGACGGCGACGGATGCCCGCAAATTCACGCTGAAGCTGGCCAAGCCCTTCGGCGGCGTGCTGGAGGCGCTGGGAAAACCCTCCGTCCATGTGCCCTTCATCATGCCGGCGCGCATCGCCAACGGCACGCCGCCCTCGCAGCAGGTGCAGGAGATCATGGGCTCCGGCCCCTTCATTTTCCAGCGCGCCAACTGGATCCCCGGCGAGCGCGCCAGCTTCACCCGCAACGCGAACTACGTGCCGCGGGATGAGCCGGCGGATGGCCTGGCCGGCGGCAAGGTGGTGAAGCTCGATCGCGTCGAGATGGCGACGATGGCCGACCCTGGCCTGCGCGTCGCGGCGCTGCAGACCGGCGAAGTGGACTATCTGGAATACGCGCCGGTGGACTACCTGCCGCGCCTGCGCACCAACCGCCAGATGAAGATCGCCGAGGCCGGTGGCCAAGCGACGCTGATGTATTGCGCCAGCCTCAACCACTACCTGCCACCCTTCAACAACGTGCTGATGCGCCGCGCCGTGCAGCAGGCGCTTGACCGGACGGAGGTGCTGGCCGGCGCCGGCTTCGGGGAAGGCCTGGGCCAGCCCGATTGCGCCAGCCTGTTCATGTGCGGCGCGCCCTATTCCAGCACGCTGGGCAGCGAGTTGATCCAGCGCCCGAGCCTCGATGCCGCCCGCGCCCTGCTGCAACAGGCCGGCTACAACAATGAACGCGTAGTGCTGCTGCACCCGGCGGACAGCCCGCTGCTGAACCCCTACGGCCTGGTGATGATCGACCGGCTGAAGCGCGCCGGCTTCAACCTGGATGTGCAGGCCAGCGACTGGGCCTCCATCGCGCAGCGCTGGGTGCAGCGCCAGCCGCTGGACCAGGGCGGCTGGAACATCGTGCCGGTGGTCTATACCGGCTTCGATCTGGCGAACCCTCTGTCCAACATGGGCGTCGGCTTCAACTGCACGGACAACCAGCCCTGGGGCTATTGCGTGGACGAGATGTCCCCGGTGCTGGCGCAGTTCGAGGCCGAGGGCGACCCGGCGAAGCGGCGCGAATTGGCGGCGCAGTTGCAGAAGATCTCCTTCGAAAACGCCACCTTCCCAATCGCCGGCCAGTTCCGCAGCCCGGCCGTCTGGCGGGCCGAGCTGCGCGGCGTGATCGATTTCGGCTTCCCGGTGATCTGGAACATCGAGAAGCCGGCCCGCTAAACAGCGGGGGCGCGGTCTGCGGCCCGGCATTGCGGCACCCGCCGCAATGCACGCGGCCTGTCTCGTAACGATCTGCTGGACAACCTGATGTTGCAGCGCAGTCCTGGTGGTGGCAGTCTTCTTGCGCTGTGCGTGATCGTTTGACCCGGCCGCGCATGGCGGGCTTGGCGCAACTCGACGTCCTGCCCGCATCCAGCGACGAGTGAGATCCACCGACCCGATGCCATACGCAGCCCAGGGCTGTCTTGGCCCCAGTGCCGTCGCAGCCTCGCCCCTGGCGCCGTACAAGCCCCGGCCAGCAGCCCCGGCGGAAGCGCGGCGCCTGGTTCTGGCCGGGCCGGGCCGGCTGCTGCTGGGCAATCTGGTGGCGGCGCTGCTCTATGCCGGCCTTGGCGCGGCGGTCGGCACCTTCTTCGGGCAATATGGGCTGTTCCCGGCGCCGATCTGGCTGCCGGCCGGCATCGCCGCGGTCGCCTGCCTGATGGGCGGCGCGCGGCTGGTGCCGGGTCTGTTCCTCGGCTCCTTCGCGGTCAATTGGCTGCTGCTGGATGCCAGCCTGCTGACCTCCGTGCTGATTTCCCTGTCCAACAGCCTCGGGCCGCTGGCCGGTGCGTTGCTGACGCGGGCGCTGCGGCCGCCGACCGGCCTCTTCACGCGGCTGCGCGGCGTGCTCGGCTTCGTTGCAGGCTGCGTCGTGCTGCAGGCGGTGCTGACGGCGGCCGGCGGCACGGCGGGGCTGCTGCTCGCCGGCGGCCTGTCGGTGGAGGCCGCCTATTCGGTGTTTTCCCGCTGGGCGCTGTGCGAGGCGGGCGGCGTGTTCTTCTTCGCGCCGACGCTGCTGCTGTGGATGGGGATCGAGCGCACCCCGACCTCCCCCGCGCGACGCATCCTGGCCGATGGCTCACGGGGTGCCCCGGCCATTGGCGACCGCGCGGTGCTGGCCGCCGCGGCCGGCCTCGCCACCCTGGTCTTCGCCCTGCCGCCCCCGGCCGCCGCCCTGGTGCAGCCGGAGGCGGTGGTGCTGCTGACCATTCCGGTCACCTGGGTCACGCTCCGCATCTCGCTCCGTGCCGCCTACAGCCTGCTGACGCTGATCTCGGTGGTGGCGACGGTGGGCACGCTGGCCGGGCTTGGCCCGTTCCAGCCGGAGCTGGTCGCCAACCCGCTGCGGGCGGTGGGCATGATGATCGTGCTGATGGCGACCAACGCGCTGGTGCTGATGGCCCTTCTGAGCGAGCGGCGGGAGGCGGAGACGCTGCTGGCCGAAAGCAACATCCGCCTGACCGCCGAGGTCGCCGCACAGACCGCGGAGCTGCGCCACCGCGCGGAGACGGACCACCTCACCGGCATCGGCAATCGCGGCCATTTCCTGTGCCGGCTGCGCGAGGCCTTCGTCGAGGCGCGTCGGCAGGGCGGCAAGCTGGCGCTGGTGGTGATGGACCTGGACCATTTCCGCCCGCTGAACGATATGCGCGGCCACGCCGCCGGTGATGCCGCGCTGCAGGCCGTGACGCAGATCGGCCGCGCCCAGTTGAAGGACCTGCCGGCGCATTTCGGCCGGTTGGGCGGGGAGATCTTTGCCATCGCCCTGCCCGGCGCCGGTGCGGCGGAGGGCGCATCGCTCGCCGAGGCGCTGCGCGCCGCCATCGCCCGGCACAGCTTCCTGCTGAATGGGGACGAGGTGCCGGCGAGGCTGACCGCCAGCCTCGGCGTCACCAGCCTGCTGGCGGGCGATGTCTCGCCCGAGGAATTGTTGCAGCGGGCCGATGCGGCGGTGTTCCTGGCCAAGGCCAAGGGGCGCAACCGGGTGGAACTGCGGATGGTGAGCGAGGCGCCGAAGGAGATGCGCGCCAGCAACCTGTCGCGTTAACCCAGGCCCAGCAGCGCATACAGCCGCTGCGCGGGCGGCCAGGCTTCCATGACCTCGGCGCGGAACACGTAGCCCGCATAAGCCGCCAACCCCAGCACCAGCACCGTCAACACCCACCCGGCCACCGCGAAGCGGTCCGGCGGGCTGGACGGGGCCAGGGCAAGCCTGTCCTCCGCCGCGGCGCCGGGCGGCAGTGGGCTGCGCAGCGGGGCCGGGCGGGGCAGCGGTGGGTCGGGCGGCGGTTGGGGCGCCGGGGGGGCCACGGGCTCGGCGGGCCGCTCGGCCCGCGCGTTCATCTGCGACTCGGGTCGCGGCGCGGGCGCCGGCTCGGCGGCCGGCGGCTCCGGCAGCGCGGCCCGGAAGCTGTGGCCGCAGCGGGCGCAGCGCAGCATCCGTGGCCCGGCGGCCAGCGCCTGGTCCGGGACATCGTATTCGGCGCTGCATTTCGGGCAGGAAATTCGCATGTGGTCGCAGTTTTGCGGCGCCGCGCGTCCGGCGTCCAGCCACGAAGCGGCGGCTAATGTCGCATCGCCACGCCAGCATCATTTGGCGCCACGCCCGCTGCGTGGCAGACAGGGCCGATGGTACGCTTCGAGGCGGTCGGCCTCCGCTACCCCGGCGGTGGCCCGCATACCGGATCATGGGGGCCGGAGGCGCTGGTCGATGTGACCTTCGCGCTGCCCCAGGGGTCCTTCACCTGGCTGCTCGGCCCCTCCGGGGCGGGCAAATCCTCGGTGCTGCGCCTGATGCATCTGGCGCTGCGCCCCACACGGGGGGAGGTGGAGGTGCTGGGCCTGCGCACCGCCCAGGCCCGCCGCGCCGCGCTGGCGCCGGTGCGGCGGCGGATCGGCGTGGTGTTCCAGGATTTCCGCCTGCTGCCCTACCTGTCCGCCTTCGACAACGTGGCGCTGCCGCTGCGCCTGGCCGGGCGGCCGGAAGCCTCGCTGCGTGCCGATGTGACGGAAATGCTGCGCTGGGTCGGCCTGTCGGCACGGGCGGAGGCGCTGCCGCCGGAGCTTTCGGGCGGCGAACAGCAGCGCATCGCCATCGCCCGCGCCGTGGTGCACCGCCCGGCCCTGCTGGTGGCGGATGAGCCGACCGGAAACCTGGACAGCCACCAGGCCCGCCGCCTGCTGGCCCTGCTGCGGGAAATGAACCGCCTGGGCACCACCGTGGTGGTGGCGACCCATGACGAGGACCTCGTCTCCCGCTTCCCCGCCCCGTCCCTGCTGCTGCACGACGGCAGGCTGCATGACGTGGATGGCGCCCGCGGCGTCGACTCGGCCGAGGGCTATGACCCGGAAGGCCATCCCGGCGCCTGGCCGGAAGCGCCGCCGGCGGAGGATGCCCATCCCACGGACCCGCCGCCGCTGGAATCCTACCCCGACCCGGCCGAATTCCCGGAGCCGCCGCGCCACGCCAACCGCCCGCCCCCCTACATCGTGCGCCCGCGCGACCCTCGTCGCGGACCGCCGCCGCATGGCTAGGCGCCGGCGTTACTCGCGGGACCCGCTGGGCCTGCGCCGGGCGCTGTCCGGGCTGCTGCTGCCGGGCCTGGTCGCCGCCATGGCGCTGCTGGCGGCGCTTGCCCTGGCCGGGGCGCAGGGAGCGGCGACGCTGGCCGAGCGCTGGCAGCGCGGCGCCGCCGCGGCGGTGACGGTGCAGATTCCGGACGCGGATGCCGTGCGGCTGGAACGCGCGGTAGCCGCCCTGCGCCAGATGCCGGAGGTGGCCACGGCGGAGGCGATGGAGCCGGAGCGGCTGGCCGCGCTGCTGCGCCCCTGGCTCGGCGACAGCCCCGCCATCACCGTGCCCGGCGTGATCGAGCTGCGGCTGCGGGATTCGCGCACCGACCCGGTGCTGATCGGCGACCGGCTGGCCAATGTGGTGCCCGGCGCGCTGGTGGAGGCGCATGGGCTGTGGGTGCAGCGGCTGGCGGCGCTGGCGCGCAGCCTGCAGGCCATCGCGCTGGGCGTGCTGGTGCTGGTGGCGGTGGTGGCGGCCGCGGTGGTGGCGGTGGCCACCCGCGCCGGGCTGGCGGCACGGCGCAACGCGATCGAGGTGCTGCACGGCCTCGGCGCAAGGGATGGCGACATCGCCGGCCGCTTCGCCCGGCGGGTTGGGCTACTGGCGGCGACCGGGGCGCTGGTCGGCGCCGGCCTGTCCGTGCCGGCGCTGGCGCTGCTGGTGGACCTGGCCGGCCCCTGGGTGGGTGCCGAAAGCCGCCTGCACAGCCTCGCCGGCCTGCCCTGGGCCGGGCTGCTGGCCTTGCCGCCGGTGGCCTATCTGGTCGGCTGGGCCACCGCGCAGGCCACCGTGCGGCGCTGGCTGCACCAATTGCCGTGAAGCGCCTGCTGGCTTTGATCGGCGGGCTTGGCCTGGTCGGGCTGGTGCTGCTCGGCTGGGGATTCCTGCGCTTCCTGACCGGCGCCACCGCCGCGGTGGAGGACCCGGTGCGGCCGACCGAGGCGGTGGTGGTGCTGACCGGCGGCGCCGACCGGGTGGAGACCGCGCTGCGGCTGCTGGAACAGGGCGCGGCGCCGCATCTGCTGGTCTCCGGCGCCCATGCCGAGCTGACCCTGCCGGAGCTGGCCCGCGCCCATGGGCGTGACCCGGCCGCCCTGGCCGGGCGTGTCACCCTCGGCCGGGCCGCGGCGACCACGCTGGGCAATGCGGTGGAGGTGGCGGCCTTTGCGCGAGGCCGCGGCATCGGCTCCGTCCGCCTGGTGACGGCGGGCTACCACATGCCCCGCGCGCTGCTGGAGTTGCGCCGCGCGGCGCCGGGGCTGGCGGTGGTGCCACATCCGGTGGTGCCGCCAGGGTTGCGCGAGGATGGCAGCCCCGATGGCCGCGGCCTGCCGGGATTGCGCCGATGGACCCTGCTGTCCGGCGAGTATCTGAAGTATGTGGCCGCTGCCGCCGGGCTGACGCGTTTCCTGCCGGCGAAGGAACAGGCGCTACGATGATCTGGCTACGGTCCCTGATATTCAACATATTGTTGTTCGGCATCACCGCGGTGGTCGGCATCATCGCCATTCCCACCCTGCTTATGCCGAGCAGCGCGGCGCTGCGGGTGACGCGGCTTTGGGCACAACTCGTGATCCTGGCGCTGCGCTACAGCGTCGGCGTGCGGGTGGAGGTGCGGGGGTGGGAAAACCTTCCGCCGGGCGGCGTGGTGATCGCGGCCAAGCACCAATCGGCCTTCGACACCATCATCTGGCTGAGCCTGCTGGATAAGCCGGCCTATGTGATGAAGAAGCAATTGCTGGCGATTCCCGTCTATGGCTGGCACGCCCGCAATGCCGGGATGATCCCGGTGGACCGGGAGGGCGGCGGCCCGGCGCTGCGCGGCATGCTGCGCGCGGCCACCGCCGCGGTGGCCGGGGGGGCGCAGGTGGTGATCTTTCCGGAAGGCACGCGCACGCCGGTTGGCCAGCGTGTGGCCTACCAGCCGGGGGTGGTGGCGATTGCCGCCGGCACCGGGGCGCCGGTGGTGCCGGTGGCCACCGATAGCGGCCGGGTCTGGGGCCGCCGGCATTTCCTGAAGCGGCCTGGACTCATCCGCATCGTCATTCTGCCGCCACTTCCGGCCGGCTTGAACCGGACGCGGATGCTCGAAGCCCTGCAGAACCAGATCGAGGACACGACGGATCGATTGATGGCCGAGCCACAATTCGGATAGCCGGAACCCTGTGGATAAATCTGTGGGTTGACAGTCACGGTTGTCCCCAGGGCACGAAGCGGTTCTGATACGAAGTGTTTCTGAAACCGACCAAACCATTGATCATACGTCAATCCAGCCGCATCAGCCTTCCCGCAACCCATTGATTTTTATAATCTATCTCTTCGCGCTTTAATGCAGGGTTCAGACGGGATCTTGATGCAGTTTCGCAAACCTGGACAAGGACTTAGCCGGCGAAGGCGCGGTGGATTAATCCTGGCGCAGCGAGCGCCGGGGGGCGTTTGCCCCACTGTATGTTATATTTCCGGAACAAGATCTGCCGCCTTCGGCACCCTTATTTCCCTCGCCTCCGGCAGCAGGGCGGCCAGGCGCGCGAGGCCCCGGTCCCTCACCCCCATCTCGGCCAGATGCGCCAGCGTGTTCAGAAGGTAGTCGCGGTTCGGACCCATCTGGCCGACGCCCCGCGCGATGGCCTGCGCCGCCGCCGCATCGGCCAGGTCGCGCACGTACAGCCGGCAACCGCGATTGGCGACGTAGGTGACAGCCGGCACCGCCGGGCTGCCCGGCGCATCCAGCCGGCGCACCCGAAGCACGCGGCGGTGATAGACCACCTCCGCCCCATCCGGCAGTTCACGATCGTCCAGGTAGCGCAGCACCTCGGTCGCCGCGGCGGCGGGCACGCGGAACACCACGCCCCGGCAGGCGCCGCCGCGATCCAGCCCCAGCACCAGTCCCGGGGCCTCCGGCGTGCCGCGGTAGCGGTGCGACCACAGGCAGAAACGGCGGTGATAGCCGCCGAGCAGGGCGGGATGGCAGCCGGCATGGTCGAAGCCGGGCCGCCAGATCAAGGACCCGTAGCCGAAGACCCAGAGCGCCCCGTCATGCAGCGGCGGCGGATCGGCGGAGTGGGGAATGGGAGGATGCCTGCACGGGAAGACCGGAATCGGCTATACCGTCGCCCAGGATGGAAATGAAGACCCCGCGGCGTCGCCGCCCCCTCGGCCCGCGCCTCGCACTCGGCGCGCTGCTGCTGCTGCTTGCCCTCGGGGCCGGGCACACCCTTCTGTGGCGGGCCATGGCCCATCAGCTGGAGGCGGGGCTTGCCACCTGGGTCGAAGTCCGGCGGGCGCAGGGCTGGCGGGTGGATCATGCGGCGCCGGTGCGCGGCGGGTGGCCCTTCTCCGCCACGCTGACCCTGGGCGCGGTGCGGCTGGAAGGCGGCGGCGCCACGGTTCCCGGCGGCTTGGCGCTGGATGCAGAACGCGTGGTGCTGCGCGTGACCCTGCCGCGGCTGAACCGCCTGCGCGTGGAAATGCCCGGCGCCCAACGCCTGCGCCTGGCCGGCGGCGAATGGCGCTTCGCCGCGGATGAGCTGGTGGCCCTGGTGCCGCTGGAGACCAACACCCCGCCGCGGGAGGCGGAGTTCCTGGCGGAACGGCTGCGCCTGGCCACCCCCGCCGGGCCGATGGAGGTGGCACGTGCCCGGCTTGCCGCCGCCAGTTCCTCCACCGCCACCGAGGATGAGCCGGCCATCACGCTGGACCTCTCGGCCGAGGCGATCGACCTGCCGATGGCCGCGGATGCTGCCCGCGGCTTCGGCCGCCGGATTGAGGCGCTGCTGGCGGAACTGTCCCTCAGCGGCCCGGTGCCGCCCGGCCGCGTGCCGGCACAGCGCGCCGTAGCTTGGCGCGATGGCGGCGGATCGCTGGAATTGCGCCAGGTGGCGCTGCGCTGGGGCCCGGCGGAGGTTGCCGCGGCGGCCACCCTGGCGCTGGACGAGGGACTTCAGCCGATGGGCGCGGGCACGCTTCGCGTCACCGGCGCGGCGGAGGCGCTGCAGGCGCTGACCGATGCCGGCGTGGTCGGACGGCGCGCCGCCGGCACCGCGCGCATCATGCTGCCCCTGATGTCCCGCCCCGCCCCCGGCGGCGGCACCGAGATCGAGGTGCCGGTGACGGTGGAGGACCGCACCCTGGCGATCGCCCGCATCCCGGTGCTGCGCTTCCCGGCCTGGGACTGGCCGGTGGTGGGCGCTGCGACGCGCTGAGCGCGTGCCCCTGGCAATGCCTATCGCGGAAATAGAATTCGCGATCTGGAGGCGGCGGCAAATCACGCTTAGGTTTCGTTTCGAAGAGGAACGGTGATCGCTCCTCCCCATCGGAAGGAAGCCCAAAATGACCCGCATGACCCTGACCGCCCTGGCCCTGGGCCTGGCCCTGCCCCTGCTGCCCGCCGCCATCCCGCAGGCCGAAGCCCAAGGCCAGACCGCCTGCCGCGGCAGCGTCTTCGTGGATTCGGTGTACCAGACCGGCCTGGGCGGCAACCGCTACGAATACTTCGTGCAGGTCCGCAACGGCACGCCGCAGGCGATGGGTTTGCAGCTGAACTTCGGCGGCTTCGGCGATGCCGTGACGCTGTTCAGCCCGCAGCTCACCGGCATCACCCTGCCGGCGCATGGCAGCCAGACCATCCGCTTCGGCAACGGCACCAACGGCAACATCCACATGGGCAATGTGACCATTGCTTATGACGCCCCGGCCACGGGTGGCCGCGCCACCGTTTCCGCCAGCAACTGCGCTCGCCGCTGAGCGCAACACCCGGCAGATCCGGCTGCGCCGGATCGCCGGGGCTGCAGGATACCGGCCGGCCCGCCACGGTCGGCCCCACCATCAACAACTGCCAGGGATAGGCACCCACGCCGCAGGCCCGCGGGGCTGGCGGCGTTTCCCTGCGCGTACGGAAGGTCTAGCCTCGCCGCATGCTTGAACTGGTCGATATCGGCCGATCCTACCGCGTCGGCCCGGGCGAGATGCACATCCTGCGGCATCTCTCGCTGACCGTGGCCGCCGGGGAGCTGGTCTCCATCATGGGCGGCTCCGGCTCCGGCAAGACAACGTTGATGAACATCGTCGGCCTGCTCGACAAGCCGACCAGCGGCCAATACCGGATCGACGGCCAGGATGTGCTGCGGGCCGAGGCGCGGGAATTGTCGCGGCTGCGGAACCGGCTGATCGGCTTCGTCTTCCAATCCTTCTTCCTGCTGCCGCGGCTGAATGCCTGGCGCAACGTGGCGCTGCCGCTGATGTATCGCGGCACGCCGGAGGCCGAGGCGCGCCAGCGCGCCATCGCCATGCTGGAACGCGTCGGCCTCGATGAGCGGACGGAACACATGCCGGCGATGCTGTCCGGCGGCCAGAAGCAGCGGGTCGCCATCGCCCGCGCCCTGGTCGGCGAACCGCGCGTGGTCCTGGCGGATGAGCCGACCGGCGCGCTCGACCCCAAGGTGAGCCAGGAGATCATGGACCTGTTCCTGGCGCTGAAGCGCGAATACGGCGTGCTGATCCTGATCATCACCCACGACCCCGGCGTCGCCGCGCAATGCGAACGCCAGGTGGTGCTGGCCAATGGCGTGCTGACGGAGGTTGTTCCCGCATGCTGAAGCGCGTGGTCGCCGAAGCTGCGGCGAACCTGCTCGCCTCCCGCCAGCGATCGGCGCTGGCGCTGCTCGGCATCGTCATCGGCGCGGCGGCGGTGATCGCCATGCTGAATGTCGGCGCCATCGCGCGCAACGAGACCATCCGCCAGTTCCGCCAGCTCGGCACGGACATCCTGACGCTCCGCGCCGAGGGCAACACCGGGCTCGGCCATTTCCAGCTTTCCGACCTGGAGGCGCTGCCCCTGGAACTGCCGGCGGTGCGGGAGGTGGCGCCCTTCGTCATCGGGGGCGGCAGCGCGCAGCATGAGGGGCAGGTGTCCCATTCGTCCCAGCTCGGCATCACCGCCGCCTTCGCGCAGGTGACGCGGATGCGGATGCAGGCCGGGCGCTTCATCTCCGACTATGACCGGTTCGAGCTGTATGCCGTGGTCGGCGCCGGGCTGGCGCGGCAACTCTCCACACCCTATGCGCCGCTCGGCGTCGGATCGCCGCTGCGCATCGGGCGCTATGTCTTCACGGTGATTGGCGTGGCGGAGCCGATGCTGCACAGCCCGATGATGCCGGTGGATATCGACAACACGCTGTTCGTCTCCATCCCCAATGTCCGCCGCATCATGTTCAACCCGTCGCTGTCGATGGCCATCCTGCGGATGCAGCCGGATGCGGATGCGGAGGCTGTGGTGGGGCAATTGCAGCGCCACCTTGGCCCGAAGCTGCGCGACCAGCGGCTTTCGGTGCAGTCCGCGCGGCAGCTGATTGCCGGGATGCAGAACCAGATGCAGTTGTTCACGCTGCTGCTGGGCGCGGTGGGCGCCATCGCGCTGGCACTCGGCGGTGTGGGCGTGATGAACATCATGCTGGTCTCCATCGCCGAACGGCGGCGGGAGATCGGCGTGCGGCTGGCGATCGGCGCCCGGCCCGGCGACATCCGCACGCTGTTCCTGGCGGAGGCGGTGCTGCTGTCCATCACCGGTGGCGTGCTGGGCATTTTCCTCGGCATCGCCGGCGCCTGGGGCTTTGCGTGGCTGTCCGGCTGGGAATTCGTGATCTCCCCCACCGCGGCGCCGCTCGGCGCCGGGGTTTCGGTGGCGGTCGGTATCTTCTTCGGCTTCTACCCGGCCGTCATGGCATCGCGCCTGGATCCGATCGAGGCGCTGCGGGCGGAGTAGCAGGCGGCTGAAGCGCGATCGGCGGCTCGCCGGTCGGCTCCGCGATGGCCGGCATCGGCAGGACGGTTGGGGTTTCCATGCTGGCGGCATCGGGCGGGCTGCGCAGCACGGCTGGCGTGCCGCAGGCAGCCAGCATCAGCAGCAACCCGAGGCTCGCCCAACGCAAGGACCCGCCGGGGGGGAACCCGGCGGGTGGTGCGACGCGCGGCGTGGGGGGCGGTGGCCGCATGCGTCGCGTCGCGCTCAGCTGCGGATGGTGCAGGAGGTGACCCGCAGCGTCACCACGCTGCCGGCGAGCGAACCCGGGAAGGCCTGGATGCTCGGCCGCGTCGACTGCTCGCCGGGATTGGCGTTGTCCACATGGATGTTGCCGCTGATGAAATCCGCACCCCGCCGCAGCTCGATCTGCACATCGTAGCGCAGGCGGCTATGGCTGGTGTTGGTGATCACCAGGTGGATCGGCTGGCCGGCATTGGGCTGGTAGATGCGGTCCAGCCGCAGCGCGCAGTTGGTGACAGTCGGCGGGTGGTATTGGCGGTTCTGGCCCTGCCATTCATGGCCGCTCTGCGCCTGGGCGGCACCGCCTGCCGTGATCGCCGCCAGTGCCAGGGCCGCGCCTGTCAGCTTTCCCGCGTATCGCATGAACCGTCTCCCGTTCCGTTCGTTGCGTGCCTGACGGAACCATTCCGATCCGGCGACGACATCAGGATTGCACTGAGCGAAACGGTTCGGCAATTCGGCGCTGACGATGTGCGCAATAGGAAACGCCTCACGGGACCGCATTGCCTCTTCACCCTTTGGGATGAGATACTTTGGCGGAAGCGAGGTTGCACGGAAAGAGAAGGGTCGGCCGGGTGGCATGGCATGTCGTGGCGGGGATCGGCGCGATGCTGGTCCTGCTGATGGGGCCGGCAGGGGCGCAGCCGAGGCTGCAGCCGGGGGCACCGCCAAGGCCGCCCGCCGGCGCCGTGCCGCTGACATTGCCGGAGGCGGTGGCGCTGGGCCTGCGCAACAATCGCGGCATCCGCGGCGAATACCTGCAACGCATCTCGGACCGTTTCGCGCTGCGCGTGGCGGAGGACAGCTTCACCCCCCGCCTCGCCCTTGCCGCGGAAGCCGGCCGGTCGCGCAATGCGGATGTGCGCGCCTCGCGCTTCGCGGTGGGGCCGGTTGTCACGGTGGATACGCCGACCGGGGCGGTGTTCCGGATGTCCTGGCTCGCCAGCCAGACCAATACGCGCGGCCAGACGCCGCAGGGCCCGTCGCAGATCGGCTTCCAGGTGGAGCAGCCGCTGCTGGCCGGTGGCGGCATCGACTACGCCATGGCGCCGCGCCGCATCGCCCGGATTTCGGAACAGGGCGCGCAACTGCGGCTGAAGGCGCAGGTGATCGACCAGATCTCGCAGATCATCGTCGCCTATCGCACGCTGCTCCAGTCGCAGGAACAGACCCGCATCGCGGAGGAAAGCCTGCGCCGCGCGCGTGACCTGGTGGAGGTGAACCGCGCGCTGATCGCCGCCGGACGGCTGGCGCAGGTTGAGCTGATCCAGTCCGAGGCCAGTATCGCGCAGCAGGAACTTCAACTCATCGCCGCCCGCAACAACGGCGAATCGGCGCGGCTTTCGCTGCTGGTGCTGATGGGGATCGACCCGTCCTCGCCGGTCTGGGCGGCGGAACGGCCGGCCGCGCCGGCGGTGCGGGTGGATATGGACCGCGCGCTGGCCACCGCCTTCGCGACGCAGCCCGCCTATCTGGCCCGCCTGCTGAGCATCGAGATCAGCCGCATCAACCTCGACATCGCGCGCAACCAGCGGCTTTGGGACGTGTCGATCGTGGCCGGCGCCGGGCAGCAGGCGCTGCGGTCCCAGGTGCTGGAGACGATCGGCGCGCTGTCCACCGTGCGGTCCGATTTCAACATCGGCCTGCGCGTGAACATCCCGATCGGCGGCCTTTCCCGCGAACAGCAGGAGGTCAACGCCACGGTGGCGCTGCGGCAGAATGAGGTGCTGGTCGAGGAAGCGCGCGACCAGCTGCGCCGGCAGGCGGAGGATGCGGTGCGGAACATCGAGGCGCAGCGCCGCCAGGCCCAGCTCGCGACGCGCGCGCGTGAACTGACGGCGCAGCAATTGGCGGCGGAGCTGGTGAAGCTCCAGGCCGGGCGGTCCAGCAACTTCCAGGTGGTGTCCTTCCAGACCGCGCTGCAACAGGCCGAAAGCGCGGAGCTTGCCGCGGTGATCGCCTATCTCAACGCGCTGACGGCAATGGACCAGGTGCTGGGCACCACGCTGGACACCTGGCGCATCAGCCTGAACGAACGCTGATGGATGGCGTGCCCAACCCGGCGGAAGCCGCGCGGCTGGCGGCGCTGGCGCGCTACGCCATTCTGGACACGCCGCCGGAAGCTGCCTTCGACGATGTGGCGAAGCTGGCCGCCAGCCTCACCGGTTGCCCGATGGCCTATGTCGCGCTGCTCGACGCCGGGCGGCAATGGCTGAAGGCCGCGCATGGCTTCGATGCCGCGCTGCTGACCTGCGCGCGCGACCAGGCCTTCTGCAACGACACCATCAGGGCGCGGGACCTGCTGGTGGTGCCGGACCTGGCCGCGCATCCGCGTTATGCCAGCTACCCCAGCGTGGCCGGCGCACCCTTCCTGCGCTTCTACGCCGGCGCGCCGCTGATCTCGGCGGAGGGCCACGCGCTCGGCACGCTTTGCGTGGTGGATACGGTGCCGCGAGAGCTGGATGCCCGGCAGGCGGAGGGATTGGCCCTGCTGGCCACGCGGGTGGTGGCGGAGTTGGAACTGCGTCGGCGGATGATGGAGCTGGATGCGACCGAGGCCGATATCCGCGCCGCGCATGACCGGCTGGACCTCGATTTCAACGCGGCGCTGGATGGGCTGGCCGATGGCGTGGTGACGCTGGCCAGCGATGGCGCCGTGATCGCGATGAACCATGCCGCCGCCGCCATGCTCGGCCTGGTTGCGGCGGCGGCGCAGGGCGCGACGCTGCTGGCGCTGCTGCCCGGCGACGGCACCGCCGATGACCTGCTGGATGCGATACTGGCGCCGATTGGCGGGGAGACCGCACCGCCGCGCCGCACCATCAGCTTCGGCCCGCGCCGCCTTTCCGTGGTCAGCCGCGCCTACCGCCTGCGGGTTGGCGCAGCACGCGGCCGGCTCGGCCTGACCGCGACGCTGACCGATGTGACGGAGACGGAGCGTCTGGCGGAAGCCGAGGCGGCGCTGTCCCGCGATCTGGCGGACCAGCACCGCAAGCTGCAGACCGCCTATCTGGACCTGGAGAACGGCGCCATCCGCATGCAGCAGGTGGCGCAGCGCGTGCGGCTGGCGCGGATGGGCGCCGCAGCCGGCGTGGTGGCGCTGCTGCTGGCCACCGGCGCCTATGCCTGGCTGCCGGCGCCGAGTTGGACAGCCTCTGCACCCGCGCCGTCCGGCGCGCCCAGCATCACGCTGGTGCCGCAGCCCGTCTCCTCCCGCATCGCCGTGGTCGGCATGCTGGATGCGGGGTCGCTGGTCAGCGTGGTCGGGCCGTTCGACGGGTTGGTGCAGGACAGGCTGTTCCAGTATGGCGGCCAGGTGGAACGCGGCCAGCCCTTGCTGCGACTGAACCTCGGCGAGGTGGAGGTGCGGCTGCGCGATGCCCGCAGCGCGCAGATCCGCGCCCGCCAGCGCGTGGCCGAACTGCGCGGCTGGGCCACGGGCTTCGAGGTGGCACGCGCCCGCCGCAGTCTGGCGCAGGCCCGGCTGGAGGCCACCGACCTCACCACCCGCGTGGCGCAGACCCGCATGCTGCTGTCGCGCGGCATCATCGCCGCCGATGAACATCGCGCGCTGGTCCAGCAGCAGCGGAACCAGCAATTGCAGGTGCAGTCGGCGGAGAACGACCTGGAGGCGACGCTGGCACGCGGCGATGCGGAGACGCTGCGAATCGCCGAACTGGAACTCGCCAATGCCGAGGCGAAGGTGCAGGAGCTGGAGACGGACCTCGCCAACGCCACCGTGCTGGCCCCCGTCTCCGGCGTGGTGCTGATGCCGCCGGAGGGCCAGGGCGGAAGGCGGGCGGAGACGGTGGAAGCCGGATCCCGCGTACAGCGCGGCCAGACCATGTTCACCATCGGCGCGCTGGAGACTTTTCGGGTGCGCGCCACGGTGGATGAGATCGATGTGAACAAGGTGCGGGTCGGGCAACGGGTGACGGTGACGGGCGATGCCTTTGGCGGGCTGGTGCTGGAAGGCCGCGTCACCAGCGTGGCCGCCCAGGCCGGTAGCGAATCCGCCTCGCGCCAGGGCATGCCGAGCTTTCCGGTCTCGGTGGCGGTGGAGGGACTGTCGCCGGACCAGCGCCGGCAGTTGGCCGTCGGCATGTCCGCCAGCCTGTCCATCGTCACCTATGACAACCCCGAGGCCTTGGTGCTGCCGCCCCATGCCGTGCAGGACCAGGGCGGCACCCGCGCGGTGCGGGTGCGCCGCAACGGGGTGGAGGCGATGGTGCCGGTGGTGCTCGGCATCAGCACGCCGGAGGGTGTGGAAATCCGCAGCGGCCTGGCGGCCGGGGATGTCGTGCTGCCCTGACTACGTCGCCCGCAGGGCGCGGATGGTATCCCGCAGGGCGCCGACTATATGGCCCGCTTGGCGCGCCAATTGGTGGCGCGTTCGAAGGCGTGGCCGGCGCGCAGCACCATGGCATCCGCGAAGGGCCGGCCGATGATCTGCGCGCCGACCGGCAGCCCGCCCACCCCGAAGCCGGTGCAGACGGCCAGCGCCGGCTGGCCGGTCAGGTTGAAGGGCATGGTCAGGCCGGGGTTTTCCAGGCTGGCGAATTTCGGCACCTGGTCGATCGGCGGCGCCTCTGCCGGCTGCGCGGCCGTCACCAGCAGATCCACATCCGCCATGGCCACGGCAACCTGCTGGCAAAGCTGCCGGCGGCGGCGCTGCGCCTGGAGGTAGTCCGCCGCCGTGACCAGCGCGGCGAGCGCCAGCCTTTCGCGCAGGATTTCGCCATAGTCGTTGAAGCGGGCGCGCAGCCAGGGCTCATGCACCGCATGCGCCTCCGTCATCAGGATCAGCCAGCCGGCGGCGTGGAACTCGGCCAGCGGCGGCAGCGTGACGTCGGAGAGGATGGCGCCCTCAGCGCGCAGCACATCGGCCAGGTGGTCCACGCCGGCGCGGACGGCGGGGCTGGCGTTCAGGTCCCGTTCATGGAAGTGGCGGATCACGCCGATCCGCAGTCCCTTCACACCGCCTTCCAGCCCACTGAGCAGGTCCGGCACCGGCCGGTCGGCGGAGGATGGGTCGGTGGGATCATGGCCCGCCATGGCCTGCAAAAGCAGCGCGCAATCCTCCACCGTCCAGGCCAGCGGGCCGGTCGTGTCCAGGCTATGCGCCAGCGGCAGCACGCCGGTGCGGGAACACAGCCCATAGGTCGGCTTGATGCCGGCAAGGCCGCACAGCCCGGCCGGTCCGCGGATGGACCCGCCCGTGTCGCTGCCGGTGCCGCCCAGCACGATGCCCGCCGCAACGGCCGCGCCGGTGCCGGTGGAGGACCCGCCGGTGAAGCGGCTGGTGTCCCAGGGGTTGCGGGCCGGCGGCCAGGGCAGGTCGAAGCTGGGGCCACCCCAGGCGAATTCATGCGTCGCGGTCTTGCCGATGGTGACCGCCCCGGCCTCCGCCCAGGCGCGCACCACCGCGGAATCCTGCGCCGGGATGTGGTTTTCCAGGATGCGGGAGTGGCCGGTTGTGGGGATGCCGGCGGTTTCGTAGATGTCCTTGTGACCGATCGGGATGCCGTCCAGCTTCCCCTTCAGCGTGCCGGCCATCTGGCGTTCTTCGGCCGCGCGGGCCTGCTGGCGGGCGAGGTCCGGGGTCAGGCGGATGAAGGCGTGCAGTTCCGGGTTCAGCCGCTCGGCGCGGGCCAGGGCGGTCTCCGCCAATTCGACAGGGGAGACCTGCTTCGCGGCGATCAGCCGGGCGGCGGCGGCGAGGCCCAACGGCAACTCGTTCATGGCTTGAACACCGTGGCAGGTTCCAGCGCAACCTGATCCTGCGGGCGCAGGCGCTCGGTCGCGGCGGTGATGTAGCGGGAGGCATCGAGGATGCTGGCCCGCTCCGCCGGCGTCAGCACCAGCCCGGCACGGGCAATCAGCGCATCGAACAGGGGTTCGGGCATCGGCTCCGGCATGGGGCGGTTCCTTTCTGGGACGGGCTGATCATGCGGATTCTACGGCGCCTGTCATCCCACCCCCCTCGCGGCGGCGGCGGGGGCTGTGGTATTTGCGGCGCGGCGTCTCCGTAGCTCAGCCGGATAGAGCACCAGATTCCTAATCTGGGGGCCGTGGGTTCGAATCCCGCCGGGGACACCAATTAGATCCTTCAAAGCATTGATTTTTCTGAATTTGTGCTTCGGGGCCTAGTTCATCCCCCACGATATCCCCCACAGTGCGCAGAGGCTTGGCGGCATTTCGGGCTTAACGGTCGCCACCATGCGCAGAGCGCCCAGCGACATAGCCACCCCACCCAATCGGCCGCGGGGGAAGCAGCCACGCCAAAACGTCCGGCACCCTGAAGCCGGCGCCGTTACGCGGCGCGTCGATGATGCGGAGCATTGCGCGAAGCTCCCGCCATTCTTGCATCCCCAAGCGGCTCCGCCCGCCATGTTTCCAGTTCCCGTGCCGCTTCGGCCGGTGCCGGGCGGGTGTCTGGCGTAGCGCGCGGAATGCAGCCCACCCGGCCGGGACATTGCGCCAGCTCACTCGGCAGCTTCCGGCCAAAGAGCATCGCCCACAGCGGCCAGCGGTGCCGCCGCCTGAACGAAACGCGCCACCGCATCCGATACAGCCTCAAGCCCCCGCTCGCCCGCCGGCAGCAAGGCCAGCCGCTCAAGCCCCGCCAGGGCGCGCGGCTCAATCTCGATCCAAGCCCACACCACACCTCGCCGCCGCCGGCTTCGATAGGCGCGGGCGCGCTCCCGGTTCAGTTTCCGCCGTTGCGCCGCGCGCTCCGCTTGCGTCATCGGTTCATGCGTTTCCGTCATTCTCGCCCCATTTCATCCGTTCACCGTGACGCGCCGCCACCAAAGGCCCGGCGCCAAAGATCATCGAGGAATGCAACGCACTCCGCCGGGAGGCGCGCTTTCACCGGCTTGCCGTGTAGCCATGCCCGCATCTGTTCCATCCGTTCGCGCTGCGCGGTCGTCAGTTCCGGCGCCCGCACCAGCAGCGCGATTTGCTTTCGCGCCGTCCGCGGCGGCAGGCTCGCAAAGCTGAATATCGGCGCCGCTTGCCGCTTGCCTTCCGCCTCCACCACAGCGGCCAGCGCGTGCCAATCCAGGCCCGCGCCGTTTAGCGTTCGCGTGATAGCAGCGGCGGCAGCGGCCACCTCGCCCGGCCGGTCGCTTGCCAGCACCGGCAGCAGCTTGGCGAGGCGTCCGCCAATACGGGAAAGCCCGCTCATGTCCGCACTTCATGAATTCTGCTTGCCGCCAGATGCACAGGGGGATGACAGGGCCAGCATCGCCAGCCGGTCGGCTCCCGCGCCTCACGCCACCACCGGCCACCACCTTGCGGCGTGTGCCGTCCACAGCACCCGCACCAGGCCCCCGGCGGCGGCTTAGAAGTCACGTCCGCCCATGACGGCGGGCGCTGCAAACCGGAGAGGCAGAGTGCGGCGATATGCGCCCGATGCTCAGCATCCGGATTGACGGGATACTCGCCGCGCGCATCGGCCTCACGCGCCGCATGGATTTCCACCCGCTCGGCAACAAGGGCGGCATCCGGTGCGGCCAGTGCCGCAAGCGCAAGTTTCGATGCGGCGAGGTAGAAGTCGGCACGCGCCGCCCCATCATCGCCAGCTTTTGCATTTCGACTGGCAACAGTGGCAACGCTGGCAACATTGGCGGTTTTCTGCGCCTCTGACAGCGTTACCACCTCAGAAAAGGCACTGGTAACGCTGGTAACGCTCCGGGCAGCGCGGGCGGCACGCCACCCGGCCAGCCGGTCGGCACGGGCGCCGCTCACTTCGCCACCTCGCCTGCGAGGATGGTGTCGCGGATCACATAGACCCGCACTGGGCTGGAAAGCCCCACACGCTCGGCGCGTTGCAACCGGCCATGCTCTTGCGGGATCAGGAAGCCCGCCCGTCGTAGCGCATCGGCCGCCCCCTTTGCATCCATCCCGGCCACCACCTCGGAGCGCCAGGTGTCGGGCAAGATCAGGAATTGCCAGCCGCCGCCTTCCCGCTTGCGCCAACCCGCCCGGTTCACCACAAGCCGCGCCTCCGCGTCGCCTTCGCTTCCGAGTGTCTGGAAGCGGCTTTCCGCATGCGCCCCGATAAAGCCCCGCACAGCAGCCACCGCCGCAGCATCCTCGGCCGCACCGTTGCCAGCCTGCCGCGCGCCACGCCATGCGACGAAGCAGGCAGCCGCGGCCTTCTCAGCCTCACCCGCCGGCCAGGGCAGCAAGCCGCTTGCCGTGGCGAGTTCACCCGCCGCCGCAGCCAGTGCAAAGCGCCCCGCCGCCCGCCGCACTTGTCCGGCGGCATCCTTCGGGACATGGGCGGCCAGGAAAGCGGCCACCACCTCCCGCGCATCGCGCGCCATGCCTTCGGGATCATCGGCCAGGATGTGCAGCCAAGCGCGGCCCGCGGTGCCGTAGCAGCGCCCCGCCGCCGCCTTGAGCGCGTCGGCCATGGCGCCCGCTCCGGCGTGGTGGTGCAGCTTCTCAAACAAGCCATGCGGCCCGGCCTCGGCCGGAATATCCAGCACCCGCACTTCCTGCCCAGCCCGCGCCCGCTTGGCACCGCCGCGCGCCTCGGCCATCCGATCGGCAATGCCTTCCTCGCCCGTCGAGAGGAACAGCGTCCGCCACTCCGCCACGCGCCGCGCGCTGCCATCCCGCCCGGCTCGGCCTTTGCCTGCACCGTTCGCCAGCATGTAAGCCGCACTCGCCACCGTCTCGGCGCCGGCCTCGCCCATTTCGTCGAGGCACAGCAGCAGGTCGCAATGCGCCGCTGCCACCGCTTCCAGCGAATTATCGGTGGTGCGCCAGCTTCGGCACCACCCGCGCAAGCCGCCGCCACCCCACACGCTGCCAGCCGCATGAAGCGCGGTGCTTTTCCCCACACTGGAAGGCCCGCGGAAATGAAACCCGCCACCCTCGGCGCCGATCAGCGCCGCCAACGGTGCCGCGAAGGCCACCGCCAGCGCGAAGCCAAGGCGAGAGTTCCCCGACGCCAGCGCCGCCAGTTCGCTTTGCCACTCGGCCAGCGTGCCGGATTGATGGAGCGGCGGCAGCGCGTCGGGCCGCTCGGTTTGCAGCATCACCCGCTCACCGCCGCGGCGGCCCATGGTGGCATCCGGCAGGACAAACACCCGCCGGCCTTCGGCACCATGCCACCCGATGCGCGAAACCACCCGCACCCGGTCAGGCGGATTGGCGCGCGTCAGATACTCGGCCAGCTTCTCCCGCGCCTTGCGCCCGGAACTTAAGAACAGCCCACCATCGAGAAGATGGGAGCGCACCTCTTGCCCATCGCCGGCCAGCATGGCGCGCGGCATCGCCCATTGATGTTGCCGCCCGTCCGCATCCTCCCATTCCAGCAAAGCGCCCCAAGCCTGCCCGGTGCCATTATTCGTCGCGGCCACCACCCGGAGCGGGCCGCATACATGCACCGGCACCACCGCATCCCGCCCGCCTTCGATCGGCTCCGCCTCCCACCACACGCCTCCGGAGCGCATGTAGAAAGGCCGCGGCATTTTCGGTGCATCCTCGGCTTGCGCCTCCGCATCGGCCACCATCCGCCGCAACGTCTCCGCGGTCACATCAGGCGGCAGCGGGTCCGCCAAGTCCCATTTCTCCGGCCAGTCAGCAGGGATCGCCACCACCGCCACGGAAGCGGCCCCAGCCTTCGCCAGCGCCTTGCGGAGCGCGTCGGCAGCCTCATCACCCGCCGTGTCATGATCGGGCCAGATGATGACGTGGCGGCCTTCCAGCGGGCGCCAATCGGCCTTGCCGGTGGCGTTGCTACCGCCCGGCCATGTTGCGGCCACATGCTCCGGGAAAAGCGCCACGGCAGCTTCGGCCGCCTTCTCCCCTTCGCAGAGGATCACGGGCGCCTCGGGCCGCGCGGCGAGGGCCGCCAGGCGATAGAGCGGGCGCGGTGCCAGTGGTGCTTTCCAGTGCCAGCGGCGTTGCCCTTTCGCGGTGCCGAACGTCAGTGGCAAAAATTCCTTGCCGCCATCGGGCAGATTGAAGCGAAACACCCGGCACAGCGGGCGTTGCTCCGCATCACGATAGGTCCACCCGCAAACCGGCATGCCAAGCCGGGGATGGCGCCACGCTTTCGGTGGTTCCTCCGGTGCCGGCAATTCCGCATGCCAGGACGCGGCGGCTTCGGGCATTTCCTGCACCTCCGGCGCAGCGCCAAGCGGCGCGAAGGGATCAGCGTCCATCGCTCGCGCCCCCCATGCCAAGCATCTGCGCCAGCCGCTCGGCGGCCTCGCCTTGCGTCAGACGATGCACCGCCGCGGCGAGGCTCACTGCATCGCCACCCCGCGCGTCCGTGGCGAAGTCCGCCCATCGGCCGGTGCGGAGATTGACCTTGCAGGATGCGCCCGGCTCGCCGGCCAGGCTGCCGCATGTCCACTCGGCCCCGATTTGCTTTCCGCCCGGCAGCCATCGCCGGCAGAGTTCGGGCAGGTGCGGGAGTGCGGCGCGCGCCACCTCGGCAATATCGAGGTCCGGCGCCATGCAATGTCGCGGGAAAGGATGCGCGCTCATGCTGGACCGCCTTCCAGGCGCCGCTTGCACGCCAGCGCGTCGGCCATGGTGGCGAAGGCCAGTGCCACCGCGCCACCCCGCGCCAGCGTCTCGCCCGCCAGCATTTCGCCGCGGCGGTTCGGCCAGTTCAGCCCCTCATCATGGGTGAGGAATGCCGAGAGTGCGCCGCGCCGGGCGAGGCTTTCCAGCCGTGCCCGCGCCGGATCAGCGGCCACGATCACGCACCACCCAAAGGCGGGAATGTCAGGAAGGGAAAAGAGCCTTGCAGCGCCGCCCTTCGGCAGCGTCAGGCCCGGTGTCATTTCATCGCGCATGTTGCGCTCCTTGTGATGTTGGAGCGGGTGCGGGATGTGCTGGAATCCGAGCGCCGGGCGATGTAGAAAGCGGGTGCGACCACCGCTCACCAACACTGCCGCCGCCGGGCCGCACATGCTGCGCCCGGCGGTACTCATTCAGCACCGAGCATCCGGCGCAGCGATGCGCCATCGGCCAGGGTGCGGCCGCCACAGCGGAAAAGCCGGAGCGCGCCATCCGCGGCACGGCGCCGCAAGGTGGCAACGCTCAGGCCGCTTAGGCGTGATGCATCGGGCAGGGTGAAGGAAAGGGCATCGCGCATCGGCGCGGGCCGCTCATCCGGGCGCCGCTTCCGGCGCGGTGCAGT